>JAFYNW010000403.1 GCA_017547995.1 Clostridia bacterium
CCGAAAAGGAATTCGTGGGCGAAGAGCCGATTGAATACATTATAGATATATCACGCGCCCGTCTCAGCGGTATCACTCCGCTTCCTGTCCGTGTAAATAAGGATGGTCAGTGGAAGGTGGAGCGCGAGGAGCTCAAGGATACTCAGCTCACATCCGCGCCAAAGCAGATTGGCGAAACCATCGCAGTGGATAATTCCTTCGGCAAGCAGGAGTTTTCCAAAAAGGTCCAGTGGGAGCGAAAGCTTCTCGACCTTGGCCTGCGTAATAATCTTATAAATCTCCGTATGTCCAAGACGATGATTCCGCTTCTTACAAGCTCGCTGGACGAGCTCGAGGATGCACTTTCAAAGGGCAGTGACTTTGCGATTTTCCCAAGACCGAACGAATGGCACCTGCCGACAACAAGCCTTAACTTTGAAAATATGCACGATATGGGCGGCAATGAGGAAATCATCAAGTCGGAATTCAAAAATAACCGCCTCCGCGCATCTCTCGGCGAGGTGGAATTGGGCAAGAATATCAAGGGGCTTTACCGCTCAGCCCGTGCGGCTCTTGAAGAAAACGGTGCAAACACACTCTATCTTGCTCTCGGCCTTCTCAGATGGTTTGAAAACAAGCGAAGCGTAAAGCCAAGATACGCCCCTCTCATTCTCATCCCTGTGGACATCGTGAGAAAATCTGCGGCCCTCGGCTATGTCATCCGTCTCCGTGACGACGACGCGCAGATGAACGTCACCCTCCTTGAAATGCTCAAGCAGGAATTCGGCATTATGGTGAATGGTCTCGACCCATTGCCGATGGATGACCACGGCATCGACATCCGAAAAACCCTGACCACAATCCGTCAGGCTGTAATGGAGCAGAATAAGTGGGACGTGCTTGAATCTGCATATCTCGGCACCTTCTCATTCTCACAGTTCGTCATGTGGAATGATATCCGTAACCGCTCGGATGATTTGTCGAAGAATAAAATCGTACGCAGTCTTATGGATGGCAAGCTTGCATGGCAGGCGGAAAGTATGGCAATTGGCGAAAGAGTGCCTGAAAACAACGTATTTTTGCCGATGGCTGCCGATGCATCTCAGCTTTTTGCCATCGAAGAAGCGGTAAAGGGCGAAAGCTTCGTGCTTCACGGTCCTCCGGGCACAGGTAAATCCCAGACAATCACAACACTCATTGCAAATGCTCTCGCTCAGGGCAAGACAGTCCTTTTCGTTGCAGAAAAAATGGCGGCCCTCGCCGTCGTTGAAAAGCGCCTTAGAAAGATAGGCCTCGACCCATTCTGCCTCGAGCTTCATTCAAACAAGGCGAAGAAAAAGGAAGTGCTCGAGCAGCTTCGCATTGCAACCGAGGTTACAAAGAATACTTCATCCGATGAATATGAGCTCAAGGCCATCCGCATTGCAGACCTCCGAAACGAGCTTGACAAATATGCTCAGGCTCTCCATAAAAAGCAGGACTGCGGCATGACTCTCTATGAGCTTATCAGCAATTTCGAGCATTATAATGATGCCGAAGAAATAGAAAAGTTCCAGACGTCCCTCTTCGATAAACTTACAGCTGAAATGCTGGACAAGCAGAATACCCTCGCTGAGCGTCTTGTTGCAGCGGCAAAGGAGACAGGTCATCCTGCAACAAATCCGCTGAGACGAGTGGGATGCGATACCTATTCACAGCAGATAAGAGCATCACTGGCTGGATATCTCGATAAATATCAGGACGTGCTTACAAAATCTGCCGACAATATTTCGGCATTCGCAGAAAAAATCGGCATGGCAAATGCAGAAAGCTATGATGATATAAAGAAGCTTCAGCAGATTGCAACTGAACTTAAAAATCTTCTCGCAGTGCCACGAAGCTGGCTTGAGTCGGATAATCTCGAAAGCAGCCTTGCTGAAATCGGCAAGATGGCCGACCATTATCTCAAGGCGGCACAGCTTAAGGCGGAGCTTATGAATAGCTGGACCGAGGACTTCCTCACGATTGACGGCAAAAAAGTCCGCGGTGATTACAACGAGGCCTCATCCAAGTGGGTTATTGCCAAGATGTTTGCCATGAATGGCGTTGTCAAGCAGGTGGCGCGCTATTGCAAGACCAAGGTCAATAAGGATACCCTCGGTGACGACCTTGATAAGGTAATTGCTTACCAGAATGAAATCAAGTCGGGCGATGCCCTCAGCACAAAGCTTGCATCAATGTCCGTTGGTGGCGAAAATACCGACTGGAATAACGTCAAGACTCTTGTCGAAATTGCAAAGACTTCGTCCGAAATGCTCAGACTCATCTGCGGCTGTGATGAAATCCGCAAAAAGCACGGCGGCAACGCTGAAATCAAGGGCGAAATTGAAGCAATGCTTTCGTCCTGGAATGAAATCACTCCTGCAAAGGATAATCTTTATAATCTTCTTACAATTTCCGATAAAACAGATGGAGACTGGCTCGAAAATGAAATCGCCCTCTGTCAGGATATCCGTGCGAATGCCGATGCCCTCAAGGAATGGATTACCTGGAATGATATCAAGGCAGAGGCAAAGCTTGTTTATCTCGAGCCTGTCATCAAGGCTTACGAAGCTGGCCTCGACCACGAAAAAATCATTCCTGCATATAAAAAGGCAATATTTATGCTGCTCGCATCTCAGGTTATCGAAAAGGACGAGGTGCTTAACGGCTTCTCGGGTGCGGTATTCAGCGAAAAAATCGCACAGTTCAAGCGCCTTGACAGTGAGCTTGCAGTCCTCACTCAGCAGGAAATCTTCTGCCGCCTTGCTGCTAGAGTGCCTGACTTCTCGAAGGAAGCGGCAAGCAGCTCCGAGCTTGGTATACTGCAGAGAGCAATCCGCAGCGGTGGCCGCGGCATAAGCATCCGCAGAATCTTCGAGCAGATTCCAAATCTCCTGCCAAGACTTTGTCCTTGTATGCTGATGAGCCCGATTTCCGCCGCTCAGTATCTCGACCCGAACAGAGAACATTTTGACATCGTTGTATTCGACGAAGCATCCCAGATGCCAACCTGCAAGGCTGTCGGTGCTCTCGCACGAGGTAAAAATGCCGTCATCGTCGGCGACCCTAAGCAGATGCCGCCTACATCCTTCTTCGCGACAAATACTGTCGACGAAGATAATCTCGACGTGGAAGACCTCGAAAGCATCCTCGATGACTGCCTTGCTCTCAATATGCCGCAGACACATCTGCTCTGGCATTACAGAAGCCGTCACGAAAGCCTTATCGCCTTCAGCAATACTCA
>JAFYNW010000404.1 GCA_017547995.1 Clostridia bacterium
GGCGGAAAGGCATTGGAGATAATCTTCTGCACCTTGCCGTGCCGCTTTATATAAGTCGGCGAAGCGCCGTATTTGAGCAGCTTGCTCTCGCCTGAAAATACGTTGACCTCCAGCAAATCGAGGGTGGCAAAGCCGTTTGTTTCCACATTCATCGAAAGAACTGGCAGGACAGCCTGGACACTTTCCTCCACAGAGCAGCCTGCCCTGACGAAGCGCGCGATAAGGCTGAGGGCATTTTTGCTCGCAAGGTGTGCCTCCTCTCCCGAGCCCATGCCGTCAGATAGCATAATAACGGCTCTGCCGTCATCTGTAACAAAATACATATAGCTGTCGCCACAAATCTGCTCCCCTTTCTTTTCGCGGACACCCACGTTGACGTTTATCGAAAACTTTTCCTTCTCCTTCATTCTGTACAGAATATTTTTGCCCATCTCTGTCCGCTCAGGCTTATAAAACTCACGTCCTAAGCTGAGGGCGATGCTGTCGGCAATCGACGGCAAATCCTCTTCGCTCACCTTATTCAGCCCCGTCAGCTCGACGCAGGTGCGTCCCCGTGTGAGATATACTGTCGCTCTCGCCCTTTTATCATAGCAGGACACAATCTGATTGACTCGCTTTTCATATTCAGGGAAATATTCGGTTGTCCCTGCGTTTTCACCCATGCTGACTATGGCTCTCTGCATACCCGCGTACTGACGCGCCATAAGCCTGCGGCGGCTGTTTTCCTCATTTTCGCGGATTTTCCGCCGCATATAAAGGCTGTACTCCTGATTTATCGCACCGATGAGGCTTGTGATATTGAGGCATCGGGCAGAAAAATGATAAGGAATATCGACGGCCGAAATAAAGCCATTCTTGCGGAGGGTGGCGGTGATGTCATTCATCACGCCGTAGGTGCTCATATAATCCTTGTCCCAGCAGTTGTTGGCAACAGGACATTTGCGGCAGACTGTGTCGGCGGCGCGGTCGAAAACCTGGGAAATATCCTCGGTATTCCCCTTTCCGCTCTGATTTTCTATCGATTTATACACGTGGTCTATGGCATTTCCGAAGGCAGAAAGCCTGTCCTTTATGCCGTCACTACGGGTAATCTGCATCGGCTTTGGTGGGGTATTCACTGTATAAAACGCGCTTGCGATACGCTCGAGCAGACCTGCACCGGGAGTGACAAAGAGCATCGTGGTCACCATACCCTCAAGGAGGGCGGCAAGACCGAGGGCACTGTCGCCGCAGATAAAGGCAGCAACGGCTGAAATTGCCGTATAAATCAAGGCGATGGGGTATTTTCCACGCACCTTAAGCAGACTCATCAGCACGGATGATATTCCATAAACACCGCTGTGGAAAATATCGCCGTAGCTCAGGTCGAGCACCATGCCGAAGGAAATAGCAGTCATCATCCCCTCCTGCGAAGCGCCTGCATACATATATATAAATATGGCGAATATAATCATACAGCGCGCGATGGAGATTATGCCGAAAAGGTGCATTTTTCCGAAAA
>JAFYNW010000405.1 GCA_017547995.1 Clostridia bacterium
GGTTTATATAAACGGCGTGGATATAGGGGGAAATAAGGTCAATATCGGCTATATGCCGCAGAAAGACAGTCTTCTGCCATTCCGTACCATAAGAGAAAACGTCTGTCTCGGCCTTGAAATACAGGGTAAAAAGACGAAGGAAAATATGCAGTATGGCGAGGAATTGCTGAAAACCTACGGTCTCGGTGAGTTTATGAATAAATATCCGTCACAGCTTTCAGGCGGTATGCGTCAAAGAGTGGCATTGATAAGGACGCTTGTCATCCGTCCCGAAATCCTTCTGCTTGATGAAGCCTTTTCTGCCCTCGACTATCAGACAAGGCTTGCCGTTGCAAACGATATCCATTCCATTATCAAAAAAGAAGGCAAAACGGCAATTATGGTGACTCACGATATAGGTGAGTCGGTCAGTATGTCGGAGCGTGTCCTTGTGCTGAGCAACCGACCTGCTACTATAAAAAACATCCACAAGCTGACCTTTCCGCATGATTGCGATACGCCGATGAAAAGGCGGGACGACAATGCCTTCAAGGAATATTTCAACAGAGTCTGGAGGGATATTGATGTTCATATTTAATAAAGCAGAGCAAAATCTGTCACCAGAAAGAGCATTGTGGCTCAAAGAAAAGCGCAGGGCGGACGTCCTTGTTATGCTGACAAAGCTGGGGATTCTGGCGGCAATCCTCGTGCTTTGGGAGGTGTGTGCAAATATGGGCATAATCGACAGCTTCATAACGTCATCACCAGGCAGAATATGGGGTGTAATCAAAGGCCTGTACCAAAGCGGAGAGCTTTTCCGCCATATAGGAGTCACAACCTACGAAGCAGTGATGGGATTTATGTGGGGCACGATTCTCGGCACAGTGATAGCTGCATTGCTATGGTTTTCGCCGTTTCTGTGCAGAGTCCTCGAGCCTTACTTGGTCGTCCTCGGCAGTCTGCCGAAAATCGCGTTAGGCCCAATCTTCATTGTATGGATAGGCGCAGGCACGAAGGCGATAATCGTGATAACCGTCACAATATCCCTCGTTGTCACTATAATGGAAGTCCTCAGCGGCTTTATGAGCACAGATGAGGACAAAATAAAGCTTGTACGCACCTTCGGCGGCAATAAATACCATATCTTCACAAAAGTGGTGCTGCCATCCAATCTGCGTACAATAGTTTCCTCGCTGAAAATCAGCGTCAGCATGTCATGGGTAGGTGTGATTGTCGGTGAGTTTCTTGTATCACGGGCAGGACTAGGCTATCTCATCGTCTACGGCAGTCAGGTATTCCAGCTTGGCCTCGTTATGGCAAACGTCTTTATTCTCGGCATACTTGCAACATTTATGTATCTCTTCATAGTATGGATAGAAAGCATACTTTTCAAAAATTATAACGAATAAGGAGGCAAAAATGAAAAGAATCATTCCACTTGTCCTTGCTCTTGCCATGGGGATTATGGCCTTATCAGGCTGTACGGCACAGGAAACTGCAACCACAGAGCTGACGAAAATCACGCTGAGTGAGGTTGCCCATTCGGTATTCTATGCTCCGCAGTATGTGGCACTTGAGCTCGGCTATTTTGAAGATGAAGGCCTTGACGTCGAGCTTATCAACGGCAATGGTGCCGATAAGGTCATGACCTCGGTTATCTCAGGCGAAGCACAGATAGGCCTTGCCGGCCCTGAAGCCTGCATCTATCTCTATAATCAGGGCAAGGAAAATCACGGCGTGGTCTTCGCTCAGCTTACCAAGAGAGACGGCGCATTCCTTGTGGGCAGAGAAAAGGAGGAAAGCTTCTCGTGGAGCAACTTAAGAGGCAAGGAAGTCATAGGTGGACGAAAGGGCGGCGTGCCTGAAATGACCCTCGAATACGTCCTTACGAAAAACGGAGTAAAGCCGCATCAGGACGTTATTATTGATACGAGCGTACAGTTTGCCCTCATGGCAGGTGCATTCACAGGAGGTCAGGGCGACTACGTTGCGCTCTTTGAGCCGACAGCCTCTATGGTGGAAGCCGAGGGCAAGGGCTATATCCTTACGTCAATCGGCAAGGACAGCGGCGAAATTCCATATACGGCATATTTCTGCTCGAAGGAATATATGGCGGAAAATCCTGAAATTGTCCAGAAGTTTACAAATGCTGTATACAAGGGGCAGAAATGGGTGAATGAGCATTCGCCTGAGGAGGTTGCAAAGTATATGCAGCCATATTTTGCCGATACGTCTATCGAAATCCTTACTAAAGTGGCAAAGCGATATAAGGAAATCGACGCATGGTGCACAAATCCCGTTATGACGGAGGCATCACTTGAAAGACTCCATACAGTAATGGAAAATGCAGGCGAGCTTGAAAAGAGAGCCGATTACGAAGCGATAGTCAACAATGATTTTGCAAACAGAAGCATTGAAAAAATCAAATAATAAGCCACAGCAATCTCCTTCAAATATATATACAAAAAAGTTAAAAAATCCCTTGCATTTTCGTAGAAAATATGTTATCATATAAAAACGGAATTATGTAATATATTTACTTTAAGGAGATATTATGGAAACAGTAAAGCTTATTATGACAATCGTTCAGGTTCTCGTATCTCTCGCACTCATCATTTCTGTTATTTTCCAGTCCGGCAAGAATGCTGGTTTGGGCAGCATTGACGGTGTTGCAGATACATTCTTCGGCAAGAACAAGGCTCGCTCTCTCGATGCAAAGCTCGAAAAGCTCACAGGTGTTCTCGCTGGTGCTTTCATCGTTCTTACATTTGTTATCACACTTTTGTAATAAGCAAAACTTACAGACAGGCGTATAGCCTGTCTTTTTTTGTTCAAAATATTAGCATATATATTGAACAAGGAGAGCTTATGGATAACAATATTATTTCAATGCTTAGCTACGGTATGTATATTGTGTGCAGCGAATACGAAAACAAAAAGGCGGGATGTGTCGTCAATACCCTGACGCAGATTTCCGAAAATCCCGATATGGTGGCCGTTTCAATAAGAAAGCAGAGTGAAACGGGCAGTATCATAGAGAAAAGCGGACGTTTTACAGCGTCAATCCTGGGCAAAAATGCCGATATGGATATGGTTGGTGTCTTCGGATTTATGTCGTCAGCCGAGATGGATAAGTTTGAATGTGCGCCACATAACTTCGATAAAAACGGTATGCCGTATATTACTGACGGATGCCTTGGTGTAATTTCATGCGACGTGCTCAACATCATCGACGTAAGCTCGCATAAGCTGTATATCGCGAAGGTGACTGAAATGCGGCGGATTGCCGACGGGGAAGTGATGACCTATGCCGACTACAAGGAGAGCAAAAATAAAAAGTCAGGCTGGAGATGCACGGTCTGCGGATACGTATACGAAGGGGAAGATCTGCCCGATGATTTCAAATGTCCATGGTGTGCTGAGCCAA
>JAFYNW010000406.1 GCA_017547995.1 Clostridia bacterium
CTGTTGTTGTGGACGGCAAGCGAGTCCAGCTTACTTACAAGGAATTTGAATTGCTTCATCTTTTCCTTTCACATCCGGGAATGGTTTATACAAGAGTGCAACTTTTCTCTCAGGTGTGGAAGCTTGATTATATGGGAGACTCCCGCACTCTTGATTCACATATCCGTACGTTGCGTCATAAGCTTGAGGGATATGGCAAGATGATTGAAACAGTACGTAACGTTGGTTATCGTTTGGAGGCAGGCAATGACAAGTAAAATCTTCAAGTCTATTCTTACTGTAGCGATTGCCGTATTATTGGCAAGTCTTATCGTTATTATGGGTGTTTTGTACCCTTACTTCGGCGGCGTGCAGGAATCTCAGCTGAGAGACGAGCTGACGCTTGCCGCAGAAGCAACTCAGCAGCTTGGCGAAAGCTATCTCAGTACAGTTGACTCCAACAGATACCGTCTTACATGGGTGGCAGCAGATGGCATGGTTATTTTCGACAGCCATGCAGATGTCGCTTCCATGGAGAATCACGCAAACCGCGAGGAAATCAGGGAAGCTCTTGTTTCAGGCATAGGCAGCAGTACACGTAACTCATCTACTCTTACAGAAGAGACAATCTATGAAGCAACACGTCTTAATGACGGCAGTGTGCTTCGTATCTCTGTCAGCCGTGCAACTGCGCTGCTTCTTGTGCTTGGTATGATTCAGCCAATCCTCATTGTTCTTATCATTGCCATTGCGCTTTCCGCATGGCTGGCTCACAGCATGGCTAAGCGTGTTGTTGAACCGCTGAACAAGCTTAATCTTGAAAAGCCTATGGAAAACGATGTCTATGAAGAAATCTCTCCACTTCTGCACCGCATCCACGCTCAGCATAAGGAAATCAAATATCAGATGAATGCTTTGAAGCGTAAGCAGGACGAGTTTGAGCAGATTACAGGCAATATGAAGGAAGCGCTTGTGCTTCTTGATAACGTGGGCAGAATCGTCAGCATCAATCCTGCGGCAAAGGCTTTGTTTGGTGCAGGTAATTCCTGCATCGGCGAGGATTTCCTTACTGTCGACCGCAAGCAGAATATGCGTATGGCGCTTGAAGAAGCAAATGCCAATGGTCAGGCTGATTTCCGCACAAAGAAGAATGGCAGAGAGTATCAGTTTGACCTGAGCCGTATCGATTCCGACGGCAATCATCACGGCACAGTTATTCTTGCCTTCGATATTACCGAGCAGGTAAACGCAGAAAAGCATCGTCAGGAGTTTACTGCCAACGTATCCCACGAGTTGAAAACTCCTCTCCAGACCATCATTGGCTCTGCAGAGCTGATGGAAAACGGCATCGTAAAGGATGAAGATATTCCGCGCTTCATCGGTCATATCCGCAAGGAAGCATCCCGACTTGTATTTTTGATTGACGATATCATCCGTCTGTCTCAGCTGGATGAGGGCGCTGAAATGCCTCATGAGGACGTATCTCTGAAGGTTCTTTCGGAAGAAATCTGTGAAACTCTGGCCGATGCCGCAAAGCTGAAGGACGTTTCGCTTGAAGTGATTGGCGACGATGGTGTCGTGAGTGGTGTCCGCAGATTGCTCTACGAAGTGGTCTACAATCTCTGTGACAATGCCATCAAGTACAACAATGCCGGCGGCAAGGTTGAGATTGCTGTTACAGAGCAGCAGGGTGCTGTGAAAATCAGCGTCAGCGACACAGGTATCGGCATTGCGCCTGAGCATCAGGACAAGGTGTTTGAGCGATTCTATCGTGTCGATAAGAGCCATTCCAAGCAGTCGGGCGGCACAGGTCTTGGCCTTTCTATCGTGAAGCACGCCGTTCAGTATCACCACGGCAAAATCACAGTGGAAAGCGAGCTGAATAAGGGGACTACAATTTCCGTACAGTTTCCGACAAAAGTTCAATAATATCGATACAGTCCATCTTTACTACTGTTATGTATCCCAACCTTGACGGCCATTTGCTGTGGTGCTATAATAAGTAAAAATACTTGTCAGAGGTGCTTCCTATGATAACCATAGACGTCTATAAACAATATTTTGAAGCAGAGTGTGTATTCAA
>JAFYNW010000407.1 GCA_017547995.1 Clostridia bacterium
CAGCATTGTTTTAAAAATAACTCTTGCACTTATGCCGTATATAGTCGGCATAGGCTCAATGGCTGCGGGTGTTTTTTATCTTCTAGGTTAATTTTCGGGAGGGGTGACCCCTCCCCTGCAAATTATTTTTGTTTTCTATATCGTATGGGCGGATTTCCACACCCGCCCACATATAATTTCTGAAAGGAGTCCATTATGAAGAAGATAATTATTCGATTATTGATTTATTCCCTTATCATTGCATTGGCTGTTGTTGCTTTTTCATACACCCACAAGACTGACGGAATGTTCAATATGTATAATATAATGAACGGTCTTGCATACGGCGGGCTTGCAATTATTGTTTTCTGTGGATTTCTGGGCAAAAAGGGTGACCGAGTTGTTGTTAATTTTATGAGTATGCCATCTATAGGTCGCGGTGCTGCGGTTTTCGGCGCAGGTGTAAATCTCGCTTACAGCAGCAATCCAAGCCTGATGATGCAGGCAGAAAAGCCGCAGCTTGAAACCAAAAAGACTTATATTGATGCACCTGTAAAAGAGGACAGCATTGTTTTGAAAATAACTCTTGCACTTCTGCCGTATATAGTCGGCATAGGCTCAATGGCTGTGGGTGTTTTTTATCTTGTAGGTTAATTTTCGGGAGGGGTGACCCCTCCCCTACAAATTATTTTTGTTTTCTATGTCGTAGGGGCGGGTTTCCACACCCGCCCGCATATAATTTTTGAAAGGAACTTTAATGAAACTTTTATTTAAGCAGAGACTTTTTTCGTGGTTTGACAGCTATGACGTTTACAACGAGCTGGGTGAGACCGTTTACACTGTAAAGGGTGAGCTCGCTTTGGGACACAAACTGAATATTTACGACAGAAACGGGACACATCTCGGCATAGTCCGCGAGGAGCTTTTCACCTTCCTTCCCCGCTTCCGCATCATTATAAACGGTCAGGACGTGGGATGTATCAAAAAGGAGTTTACCTTCTTCAAGCCTGTCTTCACCCTCGACTACAAAAACTGGACTGTTGAAGGCGACTTTTTCGACTGGGACTATGAGGTGACCGACGGATACGGCAACACGGTTATCACGGCTTCCCGACAGCTTTTTAACCTGACCGACACCTTCGTTATCGAATATGACGACAAGGCAAACGAGCTGACCGCACTTATGATTGTCCTCGCTATCGACGCGGCGAAATGCTCACAGAGAAGATAAAAATTGCGTAGGGTACGGCATTTATGACGTACCGCGGGAGGGCGCAGAGACCTACATATTTAATAAACGGGCTACGCCCTACACCTCATCCGTCAGCTCTGCTGACACCTTCCCCTCAAGGGGAGGCTTTTCCGTCGATATTTGTAATATGATTGTAACTTGACTTTATGTATCAGTCATTATATAATAGTAAATGCAGGATATTCCTGCGATATTTCCACGAAAGGATGGTGCGTTAATATGGATAAGAGTGGTACAAAGCAAATCGCGGCTAACCGTAAGGCGTACCACGACTATTTCGTCGAAGACAAGCTTGAGGCAGGTATCTCCCTCAAGGGTACTGAGGTAAAGTCCCTCCGCGCAGGTACAGTCAGCATGAAGGACTGCTTCTGTCAGGTGAAAAACGGTGAGCTTTTTGTGTATAATATGCACATCAGCCCATACGAAAAGGGCAATATCTTCAATACCGACCCTATGAGAGTGCGTAAGCTTCTCGTTCACAAGCGTGAGATTCTCAAACTTCAGCAGCAGGTTATGCAGAAGGGTATGGCTCTCGTGCCGTTGTCACTCTATTTCAAGAACTCAAAGGTTAAGCTTGAGCTTGGCATCTGCCGAGGCAAAAAGCTCTTTGACAAGCGTGACAGCGCCGCAGAACGCGATTCCAAGCGCCTTATCGAAAGAACTCTCAAAGAGAGATAATTTTCCAAACTAATAAACTTTATGTGCGAAGCACACTTCATAGCCGCAGGCTACTTGATGCACCATGATGCACTTCATTTTTATATGGGGGCGTAATGGTTTCGACGGGGATTTTGAAGTATGTTAAGCGAGCAGAGGGGGCGCGACCTCTATAAAACGAGCACTTATAAATTAACTAACAAAACAACATTAGTTGCTGCTTAATTAAGCGGCCGTCCGGTCGGTAGGGCTACGAACCGATGCAGGGCGTGGAACAGTAGCGTCCGTGAGTGTATAAAGCTTTGAATACGCCACGCATCATGAAGCTACCAAGCTGTATAGTCCGGCAGTTGACGATACGGCGAGGGAATGTAAAAAGCTGCCTACGCTCGTAGAAAGATGTATGGATAGGTTTTCGGACAGGGGTTCGACTCCCCTCGCCTCCACCAAGGAGATGAAACGACAGTCAGAAATGGCTGTCGTTTTTTTATTTTGCCTTTCTTTTGATGCTTTCAATTGACTTTGGCAACGTAAAGTGTCATAATGTAATTATATTAAATAGTATACGGAGGTAAACTATGAAGAAACTGACCGCTCTTATTCTTGCTGTGGCGATGAGCATTTCTATGCTCGTTATGCCTGCAAGTGCATTTTATGTGGGCATTGTATCCAGTTCATATCACCCTATCACAGGTGAATTGCTCAGTATGGAACTTCTTGTGGAAAACGAAAACGGCGGCTATGACAAGCTTCCTGTTTTCGACGAAAACGGCAACCAGCATTACATTCAGGTTGGCGAGAACGAATGGGAAAAGCTCGACCCGCCAATTCCTGCTGCCGAAGTGGAGCGTATGCAGGCTGAGGCCGAAAAGGCTGAAAAGGCCGCTACTGCCAAAAAGAAGGCAGAGATGGAAAAGACTTATAAACTTAAAATCACCGATGCTTATGCCACAAACACTTCTGTTCTTGAAGAGCTTGAATATAATATCAAGTTAATTCCTGAGGTTTTGCGTACAAAATCCGCTGCGCAGATTGCTAAAAAGGGCAAAACTCTCAAAATCGATGACTTCTCCAACGGTGATACAAGTATGGCAGGCTATGCCGGTTACTATACATCGGGCGAAGTGGCAATTTATCTCTGGGATACTTCCGCATATGATCATGAATACGGCCATTTTATCTTTATGACTGTTCTTCCTCAGATTTATAATTCTTCCACTCTGCAGAAAGAATGGAATGCTCTCAAGGGCGGTGAAGGCCCAACTCACGTTAC
This sequence comes from Clostridia bacterium, assembly GCA_017547995.1. Taxonomy (GTDB): domain Bacteria; phylum Bacillota; class Clostridia; order Oscillospirales; family Butyricicoccaceae; genus SIG471. Next base: position 3,162 of record JAFYNW010000407.1, read on the forward strand.
AAATTATGCCGAAACTTCATACCAGGAAGACCTTGCCGAAACTTTCAGCGAGATTTTTATGAATACTCAGTACATCAGAGACTTATCGATTGAATATCCCGACTGTCTTGTTGTCAAAAAGGCAAACCTTATGGTTGACACATTGTGCAAGGCTTTCTCCATTGATAAATCTGTCTTCCCAGAGCTGAAGCCAAGCGCGCCAAGCGCATGGGCAAAGGCTGAAATTGAAGAATATCAGCGTGTTCTGGGCGGCAGCGAAGATGGTGTTGTGCCATATCCGGGCGACGCTCACACAACAGGCTACCAGAAGCCTGCAACAAGAGCTCAGTTTGTCTATTCCATCTCGGAAGATATGATTCGCAATCTGTATCTTTCCCGTTACTTCGGCAATATGAGCTACAATGAATATGAAAAGAAATGGACTCCGACTGTAGAAAAAGTGAACGGCAGATATAATATTCCGTTTGACGATGTCATCTCCCTTCGTTCCTACTATCTTATTCGCGCCATCAACTCCATGTATGTAAATGGCGTTATCAATGGCAAATCTGAAACTACTTTCGACCCTTATGGACAGATTACACGTCAGGAAGCGGCTACTATTCTCTACCGTCTTTGCAATGCACTGGGCTACAAGCTTCCAAAGGGCAATGCCGATAATTTTGCCGATTCCGCTAAAATCGCGCCTTGGGCAAAGGATGCTGTTGCAGCTGTCAGCGCGGCCGGCATTATGAATGGTGTTGGAAACAATAACTTTGACCCTACGGGTGTTTACACCTGCGAACAGAGCGCGCTCTGCATTCTCAGAACTTACAAGCTTATTCTTTCTTAATTGAGAGGTAAATTATGACCAAAAAAATAACTTCGCTCCTCCTTGCTGTTGTGATGGCCGTTTCGATGCTCGTTACACCTGCAAGTGCATTTCACGTGGATTACGTGTCTTATTCATTTGACTTTTCCACCGGCATAGACAGAATCTCTATGCTCCATATCATAAAGGAAGATGGATTCTCTACTGAGGACATATCAATTTACGACGACAACGGCAATCAGCTCTATATTCAGACAGGTCCAAACGAATGGGAAAAGCTTGATACTCCAATC
>JAFYNW010000408.1 GCA_017547995.1 Clostridia bacterium
AAGAAAAATGTTGTGTCTGCGACGCGTTGGATAAGCGGACCGCCCGGGAGGTCGGTCCCTACGGTTTGCACAATCTGGTAGGGACAAATCACGATTTGTCCGCGGTGCATTCGTGAATGCACCCTACGAAACAGTGGTTCTCCCGAGTGAAATTCTCTAGGAAATATTTCACTGATAAATTTCACTTTTTTGACTTAGAATAGAGTCATAAGAAAATCAAGGGAGGGTTAATTATCGACAGAAACCAAATTATCTATTACGTCGGCGTTGTGGCTTACGGCGTTATCGTCTTCTTCATAAAGCGGCTTGTTGCCGATTTCGACAGGCTCAAGGGCGAGGTGGGACAGCTTCGCGAGCATTTCGAGCAGGAAACGTCCACCATCCGCGATAACTACCTCAAATATGAGGAATTTGTCCGCTTCCAGACGGCTATCGACATGAAGCTGACCAAAATCTATGAGATTCTGGTGGGACGATGAAAGAGCAATGCACGTCTGACGTAAGGCTCTTCGGCAGCCACTATCTGTCCCACTATTTCACGCTCAGGTCGCCCCCATTCCACCGCGAGCTTGGCAAGCTCTGGCTTAAATACATACAAAAATCGACAAACTTCGACAAAAGCCTGACTTCAAAGGGCAGCCGCCTTGCCATTGCCGCTCCCCGAGGACACGCGAAAAGCACTGTGATGAGCCTGCAGAACGTGCTTCACGCCGCCCTTTACGGCTACAAGAAGTACATTCTCCTCATTTCCGACACCGAAAGTCAGGCCGTTTCCTTTCTCGACTGCATCAAGTGCGAGCTTGAGGACAACGAGAAAATCATCGAAGATTTCGGCAATCAGAAGGGCAAGGTCTGGAAATCCTCGTCCATCACTCTTGTCAACGGGTGCAAAATCGAGGCTCTGGGCTCGGGGCAGAAAATCCGCGGACGAAGAAACGGCGAGCGCCGTCCCGACCTTATCATCCTTGACGATATCGAAAACGACGAGGACGTCCGCTCACCCGAGCAGAGGCGCAAGCTGGAAAGCTGGTTTTTCTCGGCGGTCAGCAAGGCGGGGGATTATTACACCGACATTCTCGTCATCGGCACTGTGCTTCACAAGGATTCGCTCCTTTCCCGACTGCTCAAGAATCCCGTTTACACCTCGCGTCTTTACAGGGCGGTTATCGAGTTTTCCATGTCGGACAAGTGGAAGACCTGGGAGAATATCCTCTGCAACCTCAGTGATGACAACCGCCTGAAGAAGGCTCAGCGGTATTTTTCACTCAACAGGGACGATATGCTTCTCGGCACCAAGGTGCTGTGGAAGGACAAGCTGCCCTACGATGAGCTGATGATGATTAAACTGAGTGACGGCGATGCATCCTTCAACACCGAGATGCAGAACAGCCCCATCGACCGTACGACGGCACTCTTTCCCCAGAGCTGGTTTTCATATTACAACCCGTTCGACGAGGATTTTGCCTCGGGTGACTATGATTTCTACGGCTTTTGCGACCCGTCGTTGGGCAAGAGCATCAGCTCCGACTATTCGGCAATCATTACTCTGGCGAAAAACCGCCGTACAGGGGTGTTTTACGTGGAGAATGCCGACGTAATGCGCCGTCATCCTGACGTTATCATCGAGGACATCATTGAAAATGCCCGTCGCATCGGCAGGGAATACGGCAAGCGGTATGCCTCGTTCGGCATTGAAACCAATCAGTTTCAGTGGATGCTCAAGGAGGAATTGGCATCGCGAAGCGCGAAGGCGGGGCTTTATCTGCCCCTCTGCGAAATCAATTCGGCAGGGGACAAGGAGCTGAGGATTCAGAGCCTTCAGCCGTTTGTCAAGAATGGCTACGTGAGGTTTCAGCAGAGCCAGACGGTGCTTCTCGAGCAGTTATGGGATTTTCCGTACGGCGCTCACGACGACGGACCCGATGCGCTGGAGGGTTGTCTGCGCCTGGCAAAGAAGGACGGAGCGAGAAACGTAAGGGGACTGGTAATTTAGTTTCCGCAAGCGGAAGCGATATTTTTGCGTTGCAAAAGCTATATTCGTGCAAAGCACGAGCGATATGTTGCCAAAGGCAACTCGATATGTTCCTGCGGAACGTTAAGGTGTGACAAGTCACATTAAATAAGTCGGTACGTCATAAATGCCGTACCCTACAGTTTGTCGACGAGAGCAATGCTCACCCCTACAATTTAATGACATATCGAGCAGTAACCCACCCCAACCTGTCAATATGTGAGGAACGAACTCACAAGGGGTCCAGGGGTGTCCCCTCCGGTCGATAGAGGGTCCGGGAGAAGATGCACCCTAACGAGCAAGCTCGTCAGGGAACCCGCGGCCGTCCCGGGGCATCTTTGGT
>JAFYNW010000409.1 GCA_017547995.1 Clostridia bacterium
CGGGAGGGCGCAGAGACCCTCCCCTGCAAATATGTATATCGGAAAAGGAAAAGCGGTCTTGTGCTCTGAAGACCGCTTTTTTGTGTTTAATTTTAACTTTCGTAGGGGACATTCATGAATGTCCCGCGGTGCGTCGAGGGCGCCGCACCCTACAATTATCAACAAAGGCCCCTTTGTGTAAAGGGGGCTGGCATCCGAAGGATGACTGGGGGATTGCTTCCTATACAATCGTGCAAAGCACACAACACCTCTTCACTATTCACTTTTACCTATTACTTCCCCCAGCGGGATGCCGAGGGCGTCATCCCCTATGATTTTTCAAGTGTAATTATTCCAATATATTGGATGTGATGATATCGACGCCCCATCCGATAAGCTCTTCTGCCGCGTCCTTATCGTCGACTGTCCAGCAGTTTACCACGATATTGTGGCTGTGAAGCTTTTCGATAAGCTCCTTTGTAAGACGCTTATAATATACGTCAAGATCGAGGTTATTATCGAGGAGATTTGCCATGGCTGTTTCGTCGATTTCCTTGCTTGTAAGCCACTGAATGCTCTGCTGAGGAAGAAGCTTGCGCAAGATAATGCAGTTATTGAGGTCAAAGGAGATGAAAGTCACGCTGTCGAGATATTCTTCTTCCTTGATGATTTCGATAATCTTGACGATATCGGCTTCTTCAAAAGGATTCTTCAGCTCGAGCACTGCGATTTTTTCATACTTCTTGCAGATGCGGATATAGTCGATGAGGAGCGGAATACGGATATCCTGACGGTTGAGGCTGCCGTCCTTGTCAGGAAGGACGATATCCTTTACTGCGTCATAAGGATTTTCCTCCACGTTGATATTGATTCTGCCCTCTGTGACGCGCTCTGTTGTTTCATCGTGGATGATGACAAACTGACCGTCACTTGTCTTATGCACGTCGGTTTCGATGCCCCAATAGCTTCTGTTGCCTGCCGCAACGAAGGCTGGATTTGTATTTTCACGCTCGATTCCGCTTAAGCCGCGGTGAGCCACCATTTTTGTTTTGCCTGTAAGCTTGATAGTATTCATAGGCTTCTCCTTTAAGTTGATAATATTATTATATATTATTTTGTGCAGTTGTGCAAGGGGGATGAGAAACAGTGGTGTGATAAATCACATTGATTAAGCGGGATGCCGAGGGCGTCATCCCCTACAAGCGAGGCATTTATACAACAAAAGCTCCCCTTGCCGGAGAGCTTTGCATACTAAAATCTTGGCATTGTGCCGCCGTTTGCAATGATAGCGTAGATGATGTAGATAACGTATACCAGCAAAACGATGGAGAGCTTTGGAAGAGTCTTCTTCTGGCCGTCTGTGAGATACTGTGGGAAGAAGAAAACGAGCACTGCGGACACGAGCACTGTGGACAGCGCGAAAGAGAAGATTGTACTGCTGTGAATAAACGCTCTGAGAGATTCGAGCATGATTTCAGATGAGTTCATTGGGGGCCTCCTTAAAATTATGTCAAGACCGTACGGTCACTGCGTTCATTTGAACTGCTATATATTATCATACAATATTTCCGGCTGAATATCAAGTGAAAATTGCAAATTATCCCGTGACCTTGGTCTTTTCTGCTCCCTTATACTGTGAAAGAAGCCAGTAAAGAGCCTGCTCCATATCGATTTCATGGCCGCCGTCGAAGATATCGAGAAAGACTCGGGAAGTCGGATGCTTTTTCATAATTGCATCGAAAATCTCAAGGCTGTGGCTGACCGGCACGACAGGGTCGTACTTGCCGTGGAAAATCTTGATGTTTGATTTTGCGATGGTATCGATATAGCTTATCGGCGAGCGGTCTGCCATTTCGGCTTCAGTCACGCAGCAAGCCATAAGATTATCGGCATAGTCGGGATTCTGGCTGTGCCATTTTGCAAGGTCGGTAATCGGAACGTATGAGCCAATCGCCTTGAAATATTCAGGGATGAAGCCTGCCATAAGCAGAGCCATATGGCCGCCACCCGAAAGACCGAGGAGGA
>JAFYNW010000410.1 GCA_017547995.1 Clostridia bacterium
ATACAACAGTATATCACCAATGTCAAAGCATTTGCATAGGATATACCGAGGTGATTCTATGAATAAATGTAATATGTGCGCTGGCAACAATGCACGCTCTCAGAATAACTATGGTGAGAGCGAAAACACAGGCAATAACGTGACTTATGACGTCTGCTCATGTGCACGATACGACGACGTGCCGATGACGGTTGTTTCGCCGAATACTTCTGTGGCAAACGAATTGCGTGAGGATGCGGTCGTGCTTCTCAGGCGTATTTCCTGCGCTCTGGACGGCATCGTGCAGAGTCTCGAGCGTTGTTGTCCCGAAACCGAAAACACCTGCGGCTGCAATGGCTTCAATGCCTACGACACAAGCAATGCCCAGAGCTGCTACACCAACGTGTGCGGCAATTACTGTAACAGCTGCCAAAACCGCAGATGCGGAAGATAAGCAAAAAGGATATGCCAATAACGGCATATCCTTTATCATTTATTCGCTGAATTTTCGTTTGCTGAATGGGATATAGTAGAGCAAAAATGCCACCGAAGTCAGCGCCCACGAAACAGGATAGCCCCAGATAATCGTAGGCAGGGTGTAATTCATCGGCACAACGAAGAATGCCCACGCGATTCGCACCGCGCACATACCGACGAGAGTCATAATCATCGGCATAAAGCTTTCGCCCGCACCTCTGATTGCGCCCGAAAGGACGGAAGTCGGTGCGTAAGTGACGTAGGTGAATGCCTGAATATGCATAAGCACGGCTGTCATTTCCGCAATATAAGCGTCCTCTGCAGTGAGGAAGAGTCTGCCCAATGGCTCGCAGAAGAAGAAAAGCACAGCACCGAAGGCAAGGATGATTGCCGACGTTGTGATAAGGCAGATTCGTGTGCCCTCACGCGCTCTCTTTATCTGCTTTGCGCCGTAATTCTGCGCCACAAACGTGGAAATCGTCTGATTCATAGTGTTATAGGTGAGCCAAATGAGGGTATCAAGCTTTAAGCCCAATGCCCACGCGGCAATACTGTCTGTGCCGAGAGCGTTGACGCTCTTCTGGATGATGACGTTTGCGATAGGATAAAGGGAGGACTGAATGCCCATAAGGAAGCCGATGCGCATAATTTCCTTGAAAATCGGCATATCAAGTTTGATTTTCTTCAGCTCAAGGCGGCATTCGTCCTGATTTTTCATAAGGGAAGCCGTCACGATGACAACGCTGACCGCCTGGGAAATTACTGTGGCAAAGCCAGCGCCCGGCGCGCCCCATCCGAAGATGGCGACGAAGACGTAGTCGAGAATCATATTGAGAATGCCGGAAACCACAAGAGCGCGGAATGGTGTCTGTGAATCGCCCACTGCACGGGAGATACCGGCAGAAATATTATAGCAGAGAAGGACGATAAGCCCTGCAAAGTAGACGCGTACGTAGCCGAGGGACTGGCCATAGATATCGGCAGGCACACCAAGCAGACCCAGTGCAGGACGGGCAACGCATACGCCGATAATGGAGATGGCGGCACCTGCTATGAGGGCGAATGCGGCAGAGGTGTGTATTGCCTTGCCCAATTCCTTTTCCTTTTTGGCGCCGAAATACTGTGAAATAATAACGGTTGCGCCTGTGCCTATGCCGACAAACATATTGACGGCAAGACGAAGCATGGATGATACCGCATCGATGGAGGCAAGACCTGCCTTGCCTGCAAACTGACCGACGATGATGGCGTCGACTGTGGTGTAAAGCTGCTGGAAAAGGCTGCCGAGAAGCATCGGCCAGAAAAACTTCAGCATCTGCGACATGATATTGCCGGTTGTCAGGTCAATATTTTTTGATTTTGCTTTCATTATTTCACTTCCTTGCGTTGGGATTGTCTATGATAAAATTATACTACTACCGAATTTGATTTGCAAGAAAAAGAGTGCAGGATATCTGTGAAATATATAAGAAGCGGGAGCGGCAAGCAGCTCCCCTACGAGTTTTACTGTAATAAAAAACCGAGGAGTGAGCCTCGGTTTTTGGTGGTTAGTCGGGGATTTTTGACATACTTCACTAATCAATAGTATATTTCTTTTGGTTGTGAACCAAATTGGAGTGAAACGTAGATGATAAATGCTATAACGCAAATAATCATAGCTATCAAAATAAGTGAAATAATACCAAATATCAGTTGCATTTTTCTGTTATCTTCTCGTTTATATTTACGAGCCTTAGCGATTGTATATAAAGCAACAAATGGTATTATCCACCCCAAATACAGTATATAAGACTTATAATATCCCATTATGTTTTCCTCGTTCTTGTTATAATAATCGGTGCAGTAATTATGCGGAAGTACGGAGAGATACTTCGCTTTCACTCAGAATGACGTACAGCAGAGTTACTTTGCTTTTTCTGCCTTGTATTTCACAACGTAGATGATGCCGAGGAATACCGCAACGCCGAAGCCTGCGAAGGCGAGGATGAATGGGTACATTGGATTTGCATCATAGATAAGACCTGCGAAAAGCGAGCCGAAGATGCCGCCGAGGGATTGCATCGACTGATAGAAACCCATCATTGTGTTGCTGTTTTCAGGAGTCGAGCGCATTGCCACAAGATTCTGGAGTGTTGGCATACGTGC
>JAFYNW010000411.1 GCA_017547995.1 Clostridia bacterium
AAATCAGCCGTGACAATAAGGGCGAGCGCCTGACACATATCAAGGTGACGGGCGGTACTCTCAGGGTGCGTGACAGCATCGGAGAGGAGAAAATCAGCCAGATAAGGCTCTATTCGGGCGGTAAGTTTGAAACTGTCAACGAGGCAACTGCCGGTATGGTGTGCGCGCTGACAGGCCTTGACGAAACATACAGCGGTCAGGGCTTGGGCACTGCTTCTGCAGGCGCGAAGCCGTATCTTGAGCCTGTTATGACCTATAATATTGAACTTCCTGACGATGCCGACCCTAAGCTTGTGCTTCCAAAGTTCAAGGTGCTTGAGGAGGAGGACCCTCAGCTCCGATTTGTATGGGATGCCCATCTGCAGACGATTAACGTCAGCCTTATGGGGCAGGTGCAGACCGAAATCCTCAAATCTATCGTAAAAGAGCGATTCGACCTTGATATCGGCATCGGTGCCGGCAAGGTTATGTATAAAGAAACCATCGAAAACAAGGTTGAGGGCGTTGGCCATTATGAGCCATTGCGCCATTATGCCGAAGTGCATCTCATTCTTGAGCCGCTGGGGCGTGGTGAAGGTCTTGTTTTCGAGTCAAACGTCCACGAGGACGACCTGGACCGCAACTGGCAGAGGCTCATTCTCATACATCTGGGCGAAAAGACCCATCTTGGCGTGCTGACAGGCTCGCCTATTGCCGATATGAAAATCACTCTTGCGGCAGGCAGAGCACATCTCAAGCATACAGAAGGCGGCGACTTCCGTCAGTCCACATATCGTGCTGTCCGTCACGGACTTATGCACGCAAAGTCGGTTTTGCTCGAGCCTTACTATTCCTTTATAATCGAAGTTCCGCCTGAAAGCATCGGCAGAGCGATAAACGACGTCCGCGCAAGAGCGGGCACCTTTGATTCTCCTGAGGAATATGGCGATATGTTCCGTCTCAGGGGCAGAGCGCCTGTCACAACTATGGAGGGATATGCTGCTGAGGTTGCATCCTATACGGGCGGCAGAGGAAGATATTCCTTCGAGGTCGAGGGCTATGACGTCTGTCATAATCAGGACGAGGTTGTATCCCAGTATGGCTATGACCCTGAGGCCGACCTTGAAAACACACCTGATTCGGTATTCTGCTCACACGGCGGCGGTTTCGGTGTGAAATGGAATGAGGTCAAGGACTATATGCACCTTGAAAGTTGCCTTAAAGAGGAGAAAATCGTCGAGGCGCCGAAGGTTGTAAGACGTAATCTCAACATCTCCGATAAGGAGCTTGAGGAGATTATGCTCAAGGAATTCGGACCTATCCGCCGTCCTGAATACGGCATTCCAAAGGTGACGAGCGAGCCTCACAGAGAGACTTTTGCCCATACTATCCGTAAAAACGTGCTGATTATCGACGGCTATAACGTGATTTTCGCGTGGGAAAGCCTGAAAGCTCTTGCTGACGGCAATCTTGATGCGGCGCGTACAAGGCTGATGGATTTGATGAGCAATTATTCCACCTATATGCAGTGCGAGACCATTCTCGTCTTTGATGCGTACCGCGTGCCTGGCGGTGAAGGCAGCCGTTTTGACTATCACGGAATCAAGGTTGTCTATACCAAGGAGCACGAAACGGGCGATGCCTATATCGAAAAGCTTCTCGCCAATATCGGCAGAAATGACCGCGTCCGCGTCATCACAGGTGACGGACTTATTCAGCTTGCCGCGTGGCGTCAGGGTGTAATGCGTATGTCTGCCCGCGAGTTTGAAAAGGACGTGGATGAAGCATATAAGCGTATGCGTAAAATGCTCAAGGACATCGGCGATACCGACCCTGTCACATTCGGGGAGAAACTGCGTAAGGCTATTAGTAGTCGCCAATCAAATCAATAGCACACACATCGTCGGCTCTTTTTCCGCCATCTCTGTCTAAAAATCCTCGTTAAGGCACAAAGCCTTGCCTGCGGCTTTTATTCATTCTGGCGAAAAAATATCTCGACGCTGAATGCACTCTGATTTGCTCGGAGACTACCAGAAGAATAAGAGGTAATAAAAAGCCATCCGTAAGGGTGGCTTTTCTGTTGACAACCATTGCGAATGGGTGTAAAATTAAAGTACAATTGAATATTATGGTCCATCAAGACGGAATAGGGTGAGAATCCCTGCGAGTAGGTCACTGTGATACTATGTGCGACCACTGGTTTTACCAGCGGACGCTTTGCGACTGCTTCTATGTGTGTCGCTATAGCTAAGTCAGATACGTCGGGACTGTATTTTCACTCTCGCCTGCACCGAGTATGAAGACTTTTTCCTTCCATACAGCTTCAGGCCGTATGGATTTTTTATTTTACAATATGTAACGTAGGGACCGACCTCCTGGGCGGTCCGCAAACCACCACAGAAAGGCTCAGTATGCAAAGCAAGGACACCTTTTCTTCCTGTCATCCCATCGTAAACTTAATATATTTTGCCCTTGTGACAGGCTTTGCTATGTTTTTCATGCACCCTGTCTGCCTTGTTGTGTCCCTTGCCAGCGCTATTGCCTATGCCGCAAACTTAAACGGCAGAATGGCGGCAAAACGCACGCTCACCTTTGTGCTTCCTATGATGCTTATGGCGGCAATCATAAATCCTGCCTTCAACCATGCGGGCGAAACCATCCTCTTGTATCTGCCGACAGGCAATCCACTGACTCTCGAAAGCATCGTATACGGCATTGCATCCGCCTTTATGCTTGGCGCTGTCATCACCTGGTTTAACTGCTTCACAGAGGTTATGACCTCCGACAAGTTTGTCTATCTTTTCGGCAGAATCATTCCGTCACTCAGTCTTATTTTAAGCATGACCTTACGCTTCGTGCCTCGCTTCAAGGCGCAGATGAAGGTTGTCTCCGATGCGCAGAGATGTGTCGGCAGAGACGTTTCCGAAGGCTCGGTTTTAAGCCGTATCAGAAAGGCGGCGACAGTGCTTTCCATTATGGTGACCTGGTCGCTGGAAAATGCCCTTGAAACGGCCGACAGTATGAAAAGCCGCGGATACGGTCAGCCGGGCAGAACGGCTTTTTCTATCTATAAGTTCGATAAACGCGACAGAAATATAATTATATGGCTTGTAATCTGCGGAATTGTTATAATTGCCGCAGGTCTTACGGGGATTATTTCGTGGGAATACTTCCCGGGCTTTACAGGTGACGTGGTTTCTGCTATGGGCATTATTGTGCAGATTATCTATGCCCTGATGTGCCTGACGCCTGTCATTATCAATAAAAACGAAGAAAAATATTGGAAGGAGAGAAAATATGAATAAGAATTATACCATCGAAGTCAAAACTGCAAAGGTGCCTGTCAGCGAATACGCGAGCGAGTGCATCGACGTTGAAAAGTTTCTCGCCTTCTGCAAAGCATGCCCTAACTATAACAAGCGTTGGTGCTGCCCTGATTTTGATTTCAATCCTATGGATATATGGAATAAATATGATGAGCTTGAGCTTGTCTGCTGGGTGATTTATCCCGATAAGT
>JAFYNW010000412.1 GCA_017547995.1 Clostridia bacterium
ACCTTTTATATTATTTGTGGATCGAATATACTTGTCGACTATTTTACCGACAGAGGTAAGTTTACGCTGCGGAACGTCGAGGGCGCCGTTCCCTACAAATATATTGGATAACAAAGGGATACGCATATCCTTTATACAAATTGTGATAAAATAGGCTCCCGATGTACTGTAATCATAATATTTCAGTCGGGTACGTTTTCTGTTAATGAACTTATTGTTTTCCATAGTAATAATAAAAGGCAGAGTTACCCCCTGCCTTTGTAATTTATTCACCTTTATTTTCTTCTGCCATGGCTTCAAGCTTGAACTGGAGATATTTTTCCACAAGCAGACGCTGTGCGAAGGAGTTTACAGACGCTCTTACGAAAAGACGCTCCTCCTGCATAGTGTGGGAAGTGTCGATGGAAAGAGTGCCGCTCATGGAAAATGCGCTGATGAGGGCATTTTCAAGCTCAACGCAGAAATAGTCATAAGCCTTTTCTGTTGTGAATATCTTCTTCTGTATGCCAATCATATCCATAATCTTGGAAATCGGATAAATCTGCTTGAAAACGCAGATTACGATAAGATATGCCACGTGATTCTTTGAATAACGCTTCTTTACAGTAGGCGGAATAATCTTGCTTTTTACGTAGTTGTTGACCATCGCCGCTGTGATGGTATCCTTGGCTTCAATCTGAAAAGGAGCAAACTTGCCGTTGAGATATTCGATAAGCTGGTCCATGTAAAGCTCTATCTCAGGTAATTCGTTATATCGTGGAATATGGAGAGCCTTAAGCTCTTCCAGATATGCATTCATTTTATCTTGCACTTGCATTACGTCACCTCATGGGTTTTGATATTCCATATTATAAACTATGGTCTGAAAAAAATCAAGCAAAAACTTATTGACAAGTTGAAGATTATGATGTAATATAATATTCAATACTAGATATAAAAATAATCAAGATGAAATAGGAGAATATAAAGAATGAAATGGGGTATTATTGTTGACAGCGGCAGCGACCTTCTCGAAAGCTTCCTCGGCCTTGATGGCATCGGCTTTGAATCTGCTCCGCTCAAGATAATCACAGATAATAAAGAATTTATCGACGATGCATCCATCGATATCGATGAATTGCTCACAGCCATGAAGAAGAGCGCGAAAAGCTCATCCGCTTGTCCTAACACAGCAGAGTTTCACGAAGCTATGGTCAAGTATGACAACTGTATCTGCGTCACAATCACAGGCGCACTCAGCGGCTCATACAATGCGGCTTGCGTTGCACGCGATATGATTCACGAGGAGCATCCTGAAAAGAATATCAAGGTCATCGACTGCCGTGCTGCAGCAGGCGTTATGGAGCTTACGGTAAAGTATGCCGCTTCCCTCATCAAAAAGGGTCTTTCCTTCGATGAAATCGCTGAAATGACAGAAAGCTACTGCCGTGAGCGCAAGATTTCCATCGCGCTCAGCACTTATGATAATCTTATCAAGAATGGCAAGATGTCCCATATCGCAGGTCTTGTTGCTTCCACACTCGGCATCAGAGCTGTTTCCACGTTCAATGAAAACGGTGAGCTCGTTGCAAAGCACAAGGTGCGCGGCGAAGACAAGGCTCTCTGTGCAATGACAGGTATGGCGCTTACAGAAGGCGGCCTTGACGGCAAGGATATCGTCATCACACATTGCAAGAATGAAGCAGGCGCAGAAAAGCTCATCGCAAAGCTCAAGGAGCAGTGGAAAATAAAGAGCATCACAGTGCGTGAGTCCCGCGGTCTTGTAACGTATTACGCAATGCCAGGCGGCGTTGTCCTCTCTTACTAAGCTAAGTGCAGAGGTTTCCCCCATCACCGCCTCTGTTACCCTACACAAAAAGCCACTCATACGAGTGGCTTTTTTATTGACGGTGGATTTGCTCAGGCAAATCTGAACAAAAGGAAAAGCAGCCCCTTGCAGTGGGCTGCTTTCCTTGTAAGAGCAAAATCCTTATATAAAAAATTTTATAAAAGGTAAAAGTTATGCGTTCTTCTTGTCCTTGATGAAGTGGCCGATAACACCACCGATGAGAGAAGGAACAACCCATGCAAAGCCGAAGGATGCAAGTGGGAGGGAAGAAACGCCGATGCTTACGCCAGCGTATGTTTCAAGGAGTGTGCAGACAGCAACGAGAAGAGCTGCAAGGGAAGCACCCTTATGAACGTTGTGGTTTGTAAGCTTCTTGGAGAACATGGAAAGGAATACGAGGATTACAAAAACAGGATAGATAATCTCGAGAATTGGAGCTGCAAGAGAGATGATTGTTGCAATACCGAAGTTGGAGATAATGCAAGCCATAACTGCTGTGAAGATGAGGCAGTTTGTGTAATGAATCTTGTTATTTGTGATTTCGTGCATATATTCAGCGAAAGAGGAGAGAAGGCCGATAGCTGTTGTAAGACAAGCTGCTGCAACGATGAAGCCGAGGAGGA
>JAFYNW010000413.1 GCA_017547995.1 Clostridia bacterium
AGCCTGTTGCAGGCTTCAGCTGGGGCTCCAGGAATTACAAGCGTCTTTTGGAAGGCTATACATTCTGCCTCAAGACAGGCTTTATCGTTATGACTTGTATCGCACTCTGCGGTTTTACTTTTGCAACTCCTGTCGTTGAAATCTTCCGTAAGGGCGACCCTGACGTTACAGCAATCGGCTCTCTCGCTCTTCGCTTCGCTTGTGTGATGGTGCCATTCCAGGCTTACACAATCATCACAAATATGCTCTTCCAGTCAATCGGTCGTGCGAAGGCGGCGGCTGTACTTGCTCTTGCAAGACAGGGCCTTTTCTTCATCCCATTCATCCTCACACTCCCTAACTTCCTCGGCATTCTCGGCATCCAGATTGCACAGCCTCTCGGCGACTTCGGCACTTTCTGCATCTCCTTCCCGCTCTCCATCTCCATCATCAGAGAGCTCAAGCTTCTCGTTGCGGCTGAAGAAAAGGAAAAGAAGCAGCAGTAAAGACGTGTGACACGTCACGTTGAATAAAACGGGCTGATGTGGACATCAGCCCCTACAATATTGCACCACCAGAATCATATAAATCAGGAGGTATTATTCCATGTACGACGTCAGAGAAAAATCTATTCTTGAGCTTCACGAGGCTCTCGAAAAAGGCGAAACCACTTCTGTTGAGCTTGTAAAGGCTTACCTTTCCCGTATCGCAACTTACGACAGTGAAAATCTCAATTCTGTGCTTGAAATAAACCCTGATGCACTTTTCATCGCAGAAAAATGCGACGTTATGCGTAAAGAAGGCCTTGCCGAAGGTGTTATGTTCGGTATTCCTGTAATGGTAAAGGACAATATCGACTCCTGCGACAAGATGCACACAACTGCAGGCTCACTTGCCCTTATGAACAACGTGCCTCTTTCCGACAGCGGTGTTGTGGCAAATCTCCGTGCGGCAGGCGCTATCCTTATGGGCAAGACAAATATGACCGAATACGCCAACTTTATGACAGAAAAGATGCCATCCGGCTATTCCTCCCGCGGTGGTCAGGTCATCAACCCATATCACAGTGTACTCACTCCATCGGGCAGCTCATCAGGCTCGGGTGTTGCGACAGCCGCTTCCTTTGCGGCCGCTTGCGTAGGCACTGAAACCAACGGCTCTATCATTTCCCCATCCAAAAACAACTGTATCGTCGGCATCAAGCCAACTGTCGGCCTTGTTTCCCGCAAGGGCATCATTCCTATTTCTCACACTCAGGACACAGCAGGCCCTATGGCGCGAAGCGTTGAAGATGCAGCTATTCTTCTCTCTGCCATCGCAGGCATCGATGAAAACGACGAAACAACACTCACTATCCCTGAAGATATTATCGGCATCGATTATCTCGACTATACAAAGAAATCTGTCAGCGGTATGCGAATCGGCTACGTTGTCGATGCTAAGCTCTCTGAATACGAGCAGGCAAGCATGGATTTAGCCGTCGAAACTCTTAAAAACTGCGGCGCAGAGCTTATTCCAATTGAGCTTAATTATTCGGGCAAGCACAGCCGTGCTGTTATGTGCCACGAATTCAAGGCGGGCATCAATGCTTACCTTATGAATACAAGCTGTGATATGAAAAATCTCACAGACATCCGTAACTACAACCTCGCTCATTCCAAGGAATGCCTTAAACACAACCAGACTCTCCTTGACGAATGCGATGCTCTTTCGGGCAGACTTACAGAAAAGGAATATCTGGTTGGCTTGCTCAACAACCTCGAAAACTCTCAGGGCACAATCGACAGAGTGTG
>JAFYNW010000414.1 GCA_017547995.1 Clostridia bacterium
AACAAACGGCTTTGCCACCCTCGATTTGCTGGAGGTCAACGTATTTTCAGGCGAGAGCAAGCTGCTCAAATACGGCGCTTCGCCGACTTATATAAAGCGGCACGGCAAGGTGCAGAAGATTATCTCCAATGCCTTTCCGCCTGGCCTTGAGGAGTGCACAGAGAGCATAAACAAGCCGGTCTGCTTCCGTCTGAGTGAGGGCAATGTGGTTGTAATGGGCACCGACGGAGTGCTTGAAACGGGCGATTTAAGCGAGATGGAAAGCCTTATCAAAGGTGAGGATGACGGTGCAAGGCTTGTAAACGGACTTATCGATATGGCCGCCCACAGCGAAAACCGCATCAGCGACGATATGACCCTGCTTGTGGCAACCCTTGTAAAAGTGCGGTGATCTGTGGTATAATACAATAAAATAATGAAAGGAGGCAGGAAAATGTCGGTCATCGAAATCAAAAACTTAACCTTCGCCTACGATGGCAGCTATGACAACGTCTTTGAAAATGCCTGCTTCCGTATAGATACCGACTGGAAGCTGGGCTTCATAGGCAGAAACGGCAGAGGCAAGACAACCCTCCTCAATCTGCTGATGGGCAGATACGAATACCGCGGACAGATTATCTCCGACGTGGAGTTTATGTATTTTCCATACAATATCGCCGATATGAAGATAAATACCGCACAGCTTGCCTTCGAGCTTGAGCCGGAAACCGAATTCTGGCAATTCCAGAAGGAGCTCAGCCTGCTTGGTGTGGATGACGACGTGCTCGAAAGAGATTTCATAACTCTCTCGGGCGGCGAAAGGCTGAAGGTTATGCTCGCCCTTCTGTTCAGCCGGGAGGACAGATTTCTTCTCATAGACGAGCCGACAAACCACCTCGATGCAGACGGGCGCAGGAAGGTTGCCCAGTATCTCAAAAGCAAAAAAGGCTTCATCCTCGTCTCCCACGACCGCGACTTTGTCGATGAATGTGTCGACCATATTCTATCGATAAACAAGGCCAACATCGAGGTGCAGAGCGGCAATTTCTCCTCATGGTTTCACAATAAGGAGATGCAGGACAACTTCGAAATGGCGAAAAATGAAAGCCTCAGGAAGAGCATAAAACAGCTTGAAACGGCGGCAAAACGCACGGCAAACTGGTCGGATAAGGCGGAGAAGGGCAAGAGGGGTACGCTCTCCTCGGGGCTCAAGCCGGACAAGGGATACGTTGGCCATAAGGCTGAAAAAATGATGCAGAGAGCCAAAAATCTTCAGCGCAGGCAGGAGCAGGCCATCGGTGAAAAGAGTGCCCTGCTGAAAAATATTGAGCACACCGACGAGCTGAAGATACATCCGTTGAAATATCACGCAGACACCCTCGTATATGCCAAGGATCTTTCGATAAACTACGATGACAACGTGGTGTGTAAAGGATTTAACCTTGACGTAAGAAAGGGAGATAAAATCGCTCTGTGCGGCAAAAACGGATGCGGAAAGACAAGCCTGCTCAAGCTCATCCTCGGCGAAAACATCTCCCACAGCGGTACGTTTCACAAGGGCAGCGGACTTAAAATATCATACCTCAGCCAGTATTCCGACAGCCTTTCGGGCAACCTCAGGGACTATGCCATAGCCAACGGCATCGACGAAAGTCTGTTCAAAGCAATTCTGCGCAAGCTCGAGCTGACGAGAGAGGACAGGGAAAGAAATATCGAGAATATGAGCGAAGGGCAGAAGAAAAAGGTCATGATTGCCCATTCGCTTTGCGAAAGCGCCCACCTCTATATCTGGGACGAGCCACTCAATTATATAGATATCTTCTCGCGAATGCAGATTGAAGAGCTGATAAAAAACAACGATATGACGATGATTTTCGTCGAGCACGACTCAGCCTTCGTCCGCAACACCGCAAATAAAATAATACAGATGTAAATCCTGTCAAACAGCATCGCAGATACACCGCTTAAAAGCCTCCCTCTGTCTGTTATTCTGTAGGGGAGGGTTTCCATGCCCTCCCGCTTAAAAATGCATCGCAGATACAATATCGTTGCCAACGGCAACACTTCATGGCGCAAGCCACTTCACTTCTTCATTACAAGTGGCGCACAAGTGCGCATATAATTGGCCGACCAGCCATGCTTGGGATTACTTGCTACCCATAAACGGGGCAGTAACCTATCCAATCTGTCCATTTGTGAGGAACGAACACACAAGGGGGTCCAGGGGTGCTCCCCTCGGGCAAGGGGTCCGGGGGTTTTTTGCACTCCCGGGGCATCTTTGCTTCTTTTGGGCAAACATAAAGAAGTCGTCGAAGACGTCCCTCGATTTATCGAGGCTGATATCTTTTCTAGCAATTTAAGATTTGCCCTGTAAACAAGACTCAAAACACCTCATCCGTCAGCTCCGCTGACACCTTCCCCTCAAGGGGAAGGCTATTTCTGCTCACCACTTAAGTTTTTTG
>JAFYNW010000415.1 GCA_017547995.1 Clostridia bacterium
CCCACGTGGGCGAGATTTATGCCTGCCAATTTATATTTTTCATAAGTTGTCATTGTGGGACTCCTTTTATTTGATAGACGCCCTTCGGGCTACACCTCATCCACCGCAAGCGGTCCCCCTTCCCCTCAAAAGGAAGGCTCTGAATATGCGGGAGCAGCAAGCGGCTCCCCTACGTAAGCTGTACTGTGCAAAAAACGCAGAGGTTTCCCTCTGCGCTTTTATAATTTTTAATTACTTAATGAATTCGAGAAGCTCTTCCTTTGGCATATAGCCCATTGTCTTCTTCTTGATTTCGCCGTTTTCGAACATAATTAGTGTTGGGATGCTCATAACGCGGAACATTCTTGCGAGTTCCATCTGTTCGTCAACGTTGATCTTGCAGATTTTTACAGCTGTCTGTTCTGCGGAAACTTCTTCGATGATAGGAAGAAGCATCTTACAAGGGCCGCACCAGGATGCCCAGAAGTCTACCAATACAGGCTTATCGCTCTTGAGAACTTCCTGTTCAAAATTATCCTTTGTAATAATAACTGCCATAATTCAATCTCCTTTTTCTTTTGTTTTTTATCTGATTACATTATACACTAATTCTGTCCACTTTGCAAGAGGTTTTCTGAATTTTCTTTTATAATTTTTCCGTAAAGCTTCGGCTCGGCAAGTCTTTCAAGAAGCAGAGAGATGATTTCCTTTTCATTCTCCATGGTATCGAGAATATTTTTCGGGATTGCATCGTCGTTGCGGTCGATATACTCCTTAAGCATCGCGTCGATGCGCGGTGTTTCGCTCATCTTGATTTCAACAGACTCTTCGTCCTTGAAAATCACCTTGATAAGCCTTGTGCTTGTCATTTCGATGAAATGAATCATGATTTTCAGCACGTCCATATCGTCCTCATTCTGCCTGAGCTCACCCTTAACAGATATGATGAACTTTTCGCCCTGCATTTCGAGGACGGAGGTGATAGGCTCGTTCATGCCGATTTTTATAGTGAAGGTATCGTCGCAGCAAATGAAATCGCAACAGAGGGTATTGTTTTCAAAGCGGAAGGACAGCTGACTGATACCCTCTGTGAAGTTGCCCTGCATACACTGCATTATGACGGGCAGAATCGACACCGAAGGAGCGTCTATCTGATAGCTTTTGCCATTGAGGGCGGCAATTTTGCCCATGACAGTCTTCATATCGGCTGAATATGGCTTTGTGTTATCGTTGGTGAGCTTTACACCGTACTGCATATTGTTTTCCATCTTGCGCAGACGGTTGAGCGCCATTCTGTTGAGGGGCAGAAGCTTGCGTGCGCGGTTGCGGAGGAAATATTTATCGGTCAGGGCGATAAGGTCAGGGTCGATGAACATATTATCCCCGCCGCTGTTGATGGCGATGACCATATTCTGCGAAGGATAGACGATGACGTACTGGCCGAACATACCGTTCATAACGAAGCCATCGTCCATCGTCCAGAACTGATAGCCGTAGCCGAATTCATCCCCCGTATCGTGACCGCGGGAAACTGTGGCTTTTTCGATATATGATGCAGGGACGATTGGCTTTTTCACACCGTCGACCGTCCACCAGCCTTTATCAAGGCAGAGCTGACCGATTTTCGCCATCTCCTCGGTGCCCATATAAAGCCCCCAGCCGCCCTTTTCACGGCCGACGGGACTTTTCTCCCACAGCACGTCCTTGATGCCCAGAGGGCCGAAAAGACGGCTTTCCAGATATTCTGTCACGCTGACACCCGTCTTTCTCGTGATGATTGCCGAAAGCAGATAGGTGTTGATGCTGTTGTATTCGAATTTTTCGCCCGGATTCCACTTGAGGTCGCCCTCCACGAAGCCCTTCACCCAGTCATGCTCGAAGATTATGTCGCCCTCGAAAAATCTTGCACCCGTCGTCATGGTCAGCAGATGGATTATTTTGACTTCCCTGATTCGTTTTGACGACATCAGGAAAAAATGCTTCGGGAAAATATCGCAGATGCGCTCGTCAAGAGTGAGCAGACCTTCCCCTTCGGCAATGCCGATGGCAAGGGAGATTATGCTTTTTGCGAGGGAATGTGTCACGTGACGCACCCCTGTGGAATATGGCTTCCACGCTGTTTTGGAGACCACTTTGCCGTTTTTCATAATGACGGCAGAATGTGGCTTGTATTTATTGAAGTCGGACAATTCCTTATAGAAATTGATGATTTCCTCCGAGGAAAGTCCCTGAGATTCGGGTGTGACGCTGAGAAGAGGCACCGAGCGGACTATCGTTTCGCTGATTTTCTGGGCAGGCTGCTCGTATGACTGCAGACCGCCATGCTCTCGCCTGAGCATCTTCCACATAAAGTCCAGCTTTTTCGCGTTTGTGATGAAATACATTTATCTGCCTCTCCTTTCTCTGATTTTTTCTATTCCATTATTGAGGATATTGCCGCAGATTATCACGTTGCTGCAGAAGAAAATCCACACCATCAGCAATATCACCGAGGACAGCGAGCCATATACAAGGGAGTATCTTGCCGAAAACTCAATGAAGCGTGAAAAGATGATACTGATGAAAATTGTGCCAATCGCCCCTGCCAGAGCGCCCTTCCATACACGCGCTATCGGATATCCCTTCGGATGGGATTTTTTATAAAGTACTGTAAGCACGATGAAAAGATATGCAAAAAGCAGTACGTACGGCAGAGCCTCGAATATGCGCAGGTCGATGCCGATATATTTTCTGATGAAATCTATGATAAGACCGCTGAACATTGCTATCATAAGGAAAATATAGGTGCCGAACATAAAAACTGTCGAGCTTATTATTCCCCAGATATAGAAATTAAGTCCTTTGATTCGTTTTACGCCGTTGATATCTTCAAGAGTTGTGACGATGAGGCGGAATGCCGCCGAAAGGCCTGTCATAAACATAATCGCACCGGCAATGAGCAGAGCCTTCGACTGATTGGAATAGACGTATTCCATATAGGCTTCCATAATTTCAAATGCGGATGCAGGAATGATGCCGTTTACAGCCTGGGCGATTTTGGCAAAGTCTATGTCAAAAAGGCCGATTATCCAGTTGAAGCATATCAGAAACGGGAAAAAGGTCAGCATAAGATAATATGAAAGTGCTGCCGCCGAGCGCATGACCTTCTTATTCATAAAGGTTGCTGTGAAGTCAACGACTATGATTTTCAGTTTTTTCAGCATATTTTCACCTCCAGCCAGACTTTCTTTTATTATATTTTACCACATTTCCGTTACATTTCCAAGATGGTTTCTACCACGTATGTAAAATTGCAATTTCGTGCTTGTAAATTCTTGACATTTGGGGCAATTTGGGGCATAATATAAGTATATTTATCCTATGTAGAAACGACCACAAAGGAGCATTTTTTATGACCGAGCTGAAGCTCTTTACAGACAGTACCAGCGACCTCACTCATGAGGAATGCAGAGAAATGGGCGTCGATATGATTCCCCTTTCAATCAATTTCAGCGACAAAAGTTATCTTGATAAAGTAAATATAACATCCGAAAAGCTTCTTGAAATCGTAGCTTCCACAGGTGAGCTTGCTCAGACAGCATCTCCTTCCCCTGTGGCTTTCTGCGAAGCTTTTGCACCATACGTGGAAAAGGGTATCCCTGTGCTTTGCATCTGCCTTGCATCCTCCCTTTCCTCAACCTGCTCCAACGCGGCTATCGCGGCGCAGAATTTCCCTGAAGGTGCAGTTACAGTCATCGACTCCAATACTGTTGCAGGTCTTCTCGGCGCTCTCGTCCGTGCCTGCTATGAAATGCAGAAGGCTGACCAGCCTCTTGAAAAAATCATCGAGGAAGCTCGCTACCTTGCCGACCATCAGCGTCTTTATTTCACAGTTGACAGCCTGACTTATCTCCATAAAAACGGCAGAGTCAACGCGGCTTCATACGTTGCAGGCTCCCTTCTTGGCATCAAGCCTATCATCGAAATGACAAAGGAAGGTCTTGTTGTGAAGAGCAAGGTGCGCGGCAACGCAAAGGCTATCAGCGAGATGATTTCCTACGCCAAGGCTGACAAGGACAAAATCAGATACGGCATTCTCAACGTGGCCTCCATCGGCTCGACACGTCAGCAGCTTGATTCTCTCAGAAAGGCTCTGACAGATGCCACAGGCATTGAGAAATTCTACGATTACGAAGTCGGATGCACACTGGTTGGTCATACAGGCAACGGTGTTTACGGTCTCGGATATTTTGTTAATGAATAATAAAACAAGCCCGGAAGCTTTTCCGGGCTTTTGTTTTGCTGTGATATTGAAAAGATGGCGGTGTTATATTACGTAAGCACCGCTTTTTCTTTTGTACGTTTTACGGTGCAGTCGACCGCTTTTTACATTTTTTATCCATATTGGATAAATACAAACAAAAACATCACAAAAACAGGGTGGCTGAAACCCTGCTTTTGTGATGACTGAATTTTCTTACGTGTCTTACACACAAATTGGGAAAGAGAGTTATGAAAAATGAAAGTTTACAAAAGCTTATGTACCGGGAAATTCCGCAGCTAAGCGCCGTGTCGTGCATATAGCACCGTTTAGCCGCGGACGATATCCGGCATTGGGGAGGTTAGACTAGCCACTCAGTAAATGTGGCCGGTTATGACTTATATGAAAAATAGTTATGATAGCGTGATTATCTGCCATTCCGGCAAGATTTTATCAATAAAAAAGGGGCGTACTGCATCTTGCAATACGCCTCCGTCATGATACCTGAAAGATTCGTGCAAATGAAATATTGCACTTGCTTCGTCGGCGCCACGTTAAAGTGGCTTTCCAGAGCTTCGTCAAAAATCGGTACTTTGTGCCTGAGAGTTTTCGCATGTCCCCTTCGGCGCCATACTTAAATGGTCTCTCCCAATTTTCTCATCCGACTATATTTAATTTATGTCTATATTATATATCCTTTTATTCGTTTTGTCAATGACTTTTCCTCTTTTTCTTTGACAAGTTTTTATCCAATATAGATAAAACGCAGTCGACCACCTTTTTATTTCCAACAAATATATTTTTTATGCAAAATTTATATTCCATTTGAGTGATTTTTATGTTATTATATATTTACGGGTGCTATGCCCGATACAAAAACTGACAATGAGGCTTATTATGATAAACCAACAGACATTAGAACAGCTTGTCGCTGAGCACAAGGCTATCACAGCCACAGGCACAGTGGCATCATATATTCCAAAGCTCAAGGAAAAGGACCCTTCCGACCTTGGCATTTACGTATTTACTGAAAATGGCGAAGAATACGGCGCAGGCGACTACGACGTCAAGTTCACTATCCAGAGTATCTCCAAAATCTTCGTTTTCGCTCTTGCTATCATGGACAACGGCGAGCGCGAGGTTTTCAAGCTCATCGGCGTTGAGCCAACGGGCGACAGCTTCAACTCTATCGCAAACCTTGAGCTCAAGGACACTCACAAGCCATATAATCCTATGATTAACGCAGGTGCTATTCTTGCAACGTCCATGATTCACGGCAACAACAAGAAGGAAAAGTTCAACCGCATTCTCGACCTTATCCGTGCCTGCTGCGGCAATTCCTCTCTCGAGGTCAATGAATCTGTATACCATTCCGAAAAGGACACAGGCGACCGCAACCGTGCTCTTGCCTACTTCATCAAGAGCTATGGCCTCATCGAGGACGAGGTTGACAACGTTATGGACACCTACTTCAAGCAGTGCTCCATCGAGGTTACTTGCCGTGACATCGCTCACGCTGCATGGATTATTTCCAACAACGGCGTAAACCCACGCACAGGTCAGCGTGTACTCAGCCAGAGAATCTGCTCCATCCTCAAGACTGTCATGTTTACGTGTGGTCTTTACGATGCATCGGGCAGCTTTGCTCTCGACGTCGGTATGCCATCCAAGTCTGGCGTTGGCGGCGGTATTCTCTCCACAACAAACACAGGCATCGGCATCGGTGTTTACGGCCCTGCACTCGACCAGAAGGGCAACTCTGTTGCAGGCGCATCCATGCTCAAGGCTATCTCCCGCGACAACGGCCTCAGCATTTTCTAATAATCTCCCCATAGATAAGACAAAGCCACTCGTAATGAGTGGCTTTTATTTATTTTCGCAGGTCCCCTGCGTATTTTTTAAGATTCTTTCGGATTTCCTTCCACCCCGGACAATATTTGCTTACAAGCGCCCAGAAGCCTTTCTGATGGTCCTTGTGGATAAAATGTGCAAGCTCGTGAATGATGACGTACTCGAGATACTCGCGCGGCATATCGAGCAGAGCCTTGTTGAGCGTAATGAAGTTGCGGTTGACGTAGCAGTTGCCCCACATCGACTTCATCTCCCTGATGCGCACGTCAGGCATAGGCACCTTGTCCTCAGCCATTTTTTCAGCCCACTTACGCACAAGGCTCGTGACCTCGTCCTCCGGTGTGGTCGTCATTATCTCAAGCTGCTCATACTGTGGCTTGCAGTATTTCTCGCGGTATTGCTCTATCTTATCGCGGTTTTTATAGACGAATGCATCGGCATAGCGCATAGGAATATTATAGGGCATAGAAACAAAGACGCCCTCTTTTTTGATGCGCATATTCATATTTTTAACGTCCTTGATGGTCAGCGTATATTTAATACCGCCAATTTCACGTTCAGGCATTGTATCACCTATTTCCTGATTTTATTTTTCAACACTATCGGTGCGTACATCACGATTACGATGGCCGACATTATAACGGGCAGGCCGAGAAGATGGTTGCCCCACATCTGCTCAAATACGTAGAGCGGATTGTTGGCATTGGCTTCCATAAGAAACATAAAGTTTGTGCCCAGTGCGCGGTTGATATAGTATGCAATCTGCGCCATCACAAAGAGCAGGCCGAGGCATTTTGGAACGTCCTTCAGCTTTGGCTTTATATCCCCCGCATAAGTCAGCATTACGGGATAAAG
>JAFYNW010000416.1 GCA_017547995.1 Clostridia bacterium
AAAAAGGCGCTCAATTCATACGCTCTCGACCTTTGTGCAAGAGCGAGAAACGGCAAAATCGACCGTGTAATCGGCAGAGATGCTGAAACAGAGCGCGTTATCCAGATTCTCAACAGACGCCAGAAGAACAATCCTTGCCTTATCGGTGAGCCTGGCGTTGGTAAGACTGCTATCGCTGAAGGCTTGGCGCAGAAAATCGTGGACGGCAACGTGCCTCACAAGCTTCGCAACAAGGAAGTATGGCTTCTCGATATGACGGCTATGGTTGCCGGCACACAGTTCAGAGGTCAGTTTGAAGGCAGAATGAAGGCTCTTATTGAAGAAGTCAAGGCTCTCGGCAACATCATTCTCGTAATCGACGAAGTGCATAATCTCGTCGGTGCTGGTGAAGCTGAAGGCTCCATGAATGCCGCAAACATCCTCAAGCCTGCCCTTTCCAGAGGCGAAATTCAGGTTATCGGCGCTACAACATTCAAGGAATACAGAAAGTACATCGAAAAGGATTCGGCTCTCGAGCGCCGCTTCCAGCCTGTTTCTGTAAACGAACCTTCCATTGAGCAGGCATCCGCTATGCTCCGTGGCATCAAGAAATATTACGAAGAATATCACGGTGTGGAAATCCCTGACGCAGTATGCAATCAGGCTGTTTTCCTCTCCGAAAGATACATCACAGACAGATTCCTGCCTGACAAGGCTATCGACCTTATCGACGAAGCCTGCTCGGACATCAATCTTAAAAATGCGACTATCAACAGACGCGCTCAGCTTCGCGACAAAATCAAGGAGCTTGAGGCAGAGCAGGAGCTCATCGTAGGTCAGGAAGGCTCCAACGAGGTTTACGAGCTTATGGCTAAGCTCAAGAGTGAAACTCTTCAGGTGCAGGCCGAGCTTGACGCTCTCGAAAGCGTTGACGTGCCTGTCGTATCCGTTGACGACCTCAGCCGCGTTATCGAAATGTGGACAAAAATTCCTGCGAAGAAAATCAAGGAGCAGGATTTTGAAAAAATCATCAATCTCGAAGCTCGTCTCAAGGAAAAGGTTATCGGTCAGGACGAGGCTGTCGAATCTGTGGCGAAGTCCATTATGCGCTCACGCGCGGGTATCTCCCCTAAGAAGAAGCCTGTGTCCTTCATCTTTGTCGGCCCTACAGGCGTCGGCAAGACTGAGCTTGTAAAGCAGCTGACAGACCAGCTTTTTGATACTCCTGACGCGCTTATCAGACTCGATATGTCTGAATATATGGAAAAGCATTCCGCTTCCAAGCTTATCGGCGCTCCTCCGGGCTACGTGGGCTATGACGAAGCAGGTCAGCTTACTGAAAAAATCAGACGTAATCCTTACTCCGTCGTGCTTTTCGACGAAATCGAAAAGGCTCATCCTGACGTGCTCAACGTGTTGCTCCAGATTCTCGACGACGGTGTTGCAACAGACTCTCAGGGCAGAAAGGTTTCTTTCCAGAGCTCGATTATCATTATGACTTCCAATGCAGGCTCGGACAGAAGCGAAGGCTCCATGGGCTTCGGCAAGACTGCTTCTCAGCAGGGCCGCGACAAGGCGCTCAAAGCTCTCAGCGAAATTATGCGTCCTGAGTTTATCAACAGAATCGACGAGGTTATCGCATTCAATCAGCTCAGCGAAGACAACTTCAAGGCTATCGCAAAGATTATGCTTGGCGAGCTTACAGCTTCCCTCAGGGACAACGGCATTGCATTCACTTATGCTGACGATATTTTCGATTATCTCGTCAAGAAGTCTTACTCCATCAGATACGGCGCAAGAAATCTCCGCAGAACAATCCAGAAGGATATCGAAGACAAGATTGCATTCAAGATTGTTTCTTCCTATATGTCCCCTGTCAGCGAGATTTCCGTCTGTGTGGAAAACGACGAAATCTGCGTAAAGTAATAATTTATAGCTTGTTTATGGGCGGGTTTAATCCTGCCCATAATTTTTTTCGGAAATTGCGAAAATCTTCTTGACTTTTTGCCGTTTTCCTGATATTATATATACCGCCTTAAGCGAGGCTTAACATCAAAAATCCTCGGTCAAAAAAGTTTTTCAAAAAAATTGAAAAAAGGTATTGACATTTTGAAAGTTTCTTGTTATAATAAACAAGCTGATGTGAGGTAGCACATCGAACGAAAAATGCGGGTGTAGTTCAATGGTAGAATTCCAGCCTTCCAAGCTGGCCGCGCGGGTTCGATTCCCGCTACCCGCTCCAATATACGCGCCTGTAGCTCAGCAGGATAGAGCAACTGCCTTCTAAGCAGTAGGCCAGGGGTTCGAATCCCTTCAGGCGTGCCAAATATGTGGTGGATATAGCTCAGCTGGTTAGAGCACCAGATTGTGATTCTGGGGGTCGCCGGTTCGAATCCGGTTATCCACCCCATTTTTTTACCCTTACCATTGACGTTGGGGTGTCGCCAAGCGGTAAGGCATCAGACTTTGACTCTGACATTCGTCGGTTCAAATCCGGCCACCCCAGCCAAAGTTAAGCCTTACATTAAAATATAAAGATGATTCATTAGCTCAGTCGGCAGAGCACCTGCCTTTTAAGCAGGGTGTCCGGAGTTCGAATCTCCGATGAGTCACCAAGACCCGTATGTGAAAACATACGGGTTTTTTGTTTATTCTTCTCGGCGGAGGTTCGTGCGAACGGACACCCTCTATTTAAT
>JAFYNW010000417.1 GCA_017547995.1 Clostridia bacterium
CGCCCTACGTTTTTCGGGAGCGGCAAGCAGCTCCCCTACGGTTTAGTGAATAATGAATAATTTCGGTATCTGCGATGTATTGATTAAATCGGACTGCCAATCCCTGCTGACAATAGCAAAAAGCCATCCTTTCGGATGGCTTTACTTTTTATTCCTTAATTAAATCCAATACCACTTCTCTGCCGATGAGGAGGCCGGCGATGGATGGTGTGAAGCTGTTGGATGCAACCATTTTGCCGTTTTCCTGGGATATCTTCATTGGGATTTCCTCGCTGAAAAGCACCTTTGTATGCAATATGCCGCGCTGTTTGAGCTCGCGTCTGACTACCTTTGCAAGAGGACATACCGAGGTCTTGGAGATGTCTGTGATTTTGAATTTCATCGGGTCGGACTTGTTGCCTGTGCCGAGGGCGGAAATAATCGGGATATTCTTTTCGTGGGCGGTCTGGATGAGATGAAGCTTGGACGTTACGATATCGATGGCATCGACGATATAGTCGTAGTCTTTGGCGAAGACCTGCTCAGCCGTTTCGGCGCTGTAAAACATATCGAAAACGCCCACGTTGCAGGATGGGTTGATTTCTTTCACACGCTCAGCGCAAACCTCCACCTTTTTTCTGCCGACGGTGCTTTCAAGGGCGATAATCTGGCGGTTGATATTCGTGATGTCGACTGTATCGAAATCGAGAAGGTCGATATTGCCCACACCGCATCGTGCGATGGCCTCGACTGCAAAGCCGCCTACACCGCCTGTCCCCACTACAAGCACGCGCTTATTCTTAAGCTTTTCCATATTTTCGCTTCCGAAAAGAAGCTCTGTTCTTTCAAATCTTCTGTCCATATTTAAGCCTCACGGGTTATGTTATTTATCCATTTTCCGCTTCTGAATCTGCGGAAGCCTATGAAAATCTTGACGCAGTCTTCGATGAAGTTAGGCAGGAAAACGTATATGTAAGGAGCCTTGACCACGAATGCCAGGAATGCTGCCGAAGCAACCGAGATTGCCCAGAGAGGGACAACGTCGAGGAATGCGGCAAATCTTGTGTCACCGCCGCCGCGGAGGACGCCGACTATCATGGTCATTGTGATATTCTGCGGAATCATTCGCACGGCATAGACGCACATGATGCTGAATGCGATTGTGCTTGTAGGCTCACCGAAGCCGAAAATGCCGATGACCGTCTTGCCGAGGCCGAGAAGAAGCGAGATGCTTACAAAGCTTGTGAGCACTGTGACTGTAAAGAGCTTCTTTGCAGTATCTGTAACTCTTTCCTTGTCGCCTGCGCCAAGCTGTTTGCCGATGATTACCGTTGATGCATTGCCCAGCGCCATCGCCGCAACGTTGAATACGTTTTCCGTTGTACGGCAGATTGTAAGACCTGCCACAACGTCCGAGCCGAGTCTGCCGTAGATGGCTGTGAGTGTGGAGAAGCCCATGCCCCACAAAGTTTCATTGCAGATAACAGGCATTGCATAACGGATGAAGTCCTTCATCATATTGATGCCCGGGCGGAAAAGCGCACCGAAATCGATTCTGAAGTGCTTGTTTGCAAAAATGTAAATGATGATGATTGTAAACTCCACGATACGGGCAAACACTGTGCCGACTGCCGCACCGATTACACCAAGCTGAGGCGCGCCAAACTTACCGAAAATGAAGATATAGTTGCCGAGGAGATTGATTACCGCCGAGCTTGCAAAGACGTAAAGGCCAAGCTTTGTATTCTCCATACTTCTGTGGGCGGCGATATAGAGGGAGTTGAATGCATTGATTGGGTATGCGATTGCAACTGCGCGGACGTATTTTGCGCCCACCTCGATGAGATGTGCTTCATTGGTGAAGAGGCGCATTATGCCGTAAGGATTGAATATTGCAAATACCGAGAAGGATATTGTGACCGCAAGCACGCAACCCCATGCAACACCGAGGATTCGGCTGATGGATTTGCTGTCTTTCTTGCCCCAATACTGGCTTATCATAACGCTTTCGCCCGACTGGAAGCCGAAAATGATGAGGTTGATGACGAAGAATGCCGAGTTCGCAAGAGTAACAGACGCCATTTCGTCCTGACCGACGAAGCCGAGCATAACAGAGTCTGCCATCGATACCGAGAAGGAGATGAGATTCTGTAAAATTATAGGAATGGCAAGTGTCAGCAGAGTACGCATAAAGACCTTATCTTTATAGACAGATCTGACCATAATTATCCCTCCGTTCTGAGATTTCATATATAGTAATTATAGCATTTTATATCGGGGTTGTAAAGGGTGGCTTTGTGATATGCCCGTTCTTTATATTGTACTGTTTTACGGACACATTCCCGCTCCTGAGCACCACGTATCCATATTGCATTATAAATATATTTATGTTATACTATTTTTTATTAAATATAAGGAGATGATTCAATGAGCGAAATGATTTCCAATCTTCGCGATTTCAATACGACGACTGCCGTCATCCGCCTGATTCTCGCCTTCACCCTCGGTGGCTGTATCGGCTTCGAGCGAGGCAAACGAGGACGTCCTGCAGGGCTTCGCACTCACGTTTTCATCTGCATGGGCGCGGCAATGACTGTGCTTGTCAGCCTTTACGTTGTCAACGTGCTCGGCTATGACGGTGACGTTTTCCGTGTCCCTGCTCAGGTTATTTCGGGCATCGGCTTTCTCGGTGTCGGCACTATTCTCGTTACAGGACGCACTCATGTGCGTGGTCTTACAACGGCGGCAGGCCTTTGGAATGCGGCTATCATCGGCATTGTGACAGGCTACGGCTTCTATGAGATTGCTATTGTGGGCACGCTTCTTTCCACAGTGACTATCGGCTATCTTCACAA
>JAFYNW010000418.1 GCA_017547995.1 Clostridia bacterium
ATTGCCGCCATTTCACCACGTGTGATGCTTGCGGATGGAGCAAATTCTCTGCCCTTATCTGTGATACTGCCCTCCATAATGCCCTCTTCGTAAAGAGCTGTAGCATATCCGTTATTCACGTCTACATATGGAGATTTCGCCTTGGATTTGGAAAGACCGAGGGCCTTCGCCGCAATTTCAGCAATTTCAAGACGTGTGATTTCACCGTCAAGCGAGCCGATATTTGCCTTATCAAGCCATCCTTTTCCGTGAGCGTAGTTGACGAAGCCGCCTGCCCAGTGGTTATCAGCTGCGCCCTGCTCACTTACACCTACTGCACGCATAAGCAGAGTCACTGCCGCACCTGTGGTTGTTGTATCATAAGGACCGTAATTGCCGTCCGGATATCCTGTGATTACGCCTTCCTCGTTGAGCTCCATAATATAATGATAGAACCATTTATCTTTTGTAACGTCAGGGAACTTATTTGCATAGCTGTTTGCCGACCATTTTGCATACAACGTGCGGCTGTTCTGCACGTTATGTGTTACAAGAATGTCCGTGCCCTTGGACGTTGCCCAGCCTTCAAAGGTATAACCGAGGCGGACAGCCTTTGGCAGATTGCCGTAGACGTTGCCCGTCTTATAGAAAAGCACGTCGCGTGGTGTGCTGCCCTCACCTGCATTGAATGCGATATAGGCATATTTTTCATCGGCCTGCGACGTGTAGTTGCCGTCAAGGAAGATAATCGCTTCCTGAATACGTCTTTTTGCAAGACCGTCCTGCACCTTGCCGCCTGCATGACACCAGATGCCGAAGGCATCGACTACTTCATCTCGTGATGCTTCTTCGCCCTTGAGTATTCTTATCAGCTTGCTGTTGCCCGAAAGCCAGCTTGTGCCGAGATTGTATGTAAAGCTTACAATGGCATCGTACTGATTCTGTCTGAGAGTGATGCCGTTTTTATCGAGAAACTCATTTACCTCTTTCTCCTGAAGTTTGAGCTCATCTCGCAAAAGCTCTTCTGCCTTTTCCTCTGTTATGCCGTCAGGGTATTCACCTGCTTTGCACAATGTACCGTAGCCGATAAGGTGGCTTCCTGCGTAGGTGTACATATCCTTATAGAAGCCTTCCTTGGATTTGATGAAATCTATACCATCCTGACTTATCGTCATATCGGCAGCCTTAACCGGCATTACACCGATGCACATACACAATATAAGTGCAATGCTGATTATCTTTTTTATACTTCCTTTTGTTTTTGCCGTGTTCATTTTGTCTCCTTTTGGTCATCTGGTTTGCTTACTTATTTACAGACGCTTTATAACGCCGACAGGTTTCTATTATAACACAGAAAAGACAAGATTTCACTACTTTTTTCGATAATTTACTCATTTGGAATAATTTGTCTGTTTTTTTCGATTTGTCATTGAAATATTCCCAAAAAGGTATTATAATATAATTTCGTCAGGAGGTTACTATGTACAATTGCACTTATAATTTGCGTTACAGCGATTTCAAAGACTATCAGACAATAAAGCATTCTGCAGTTATGGATATAATTCAGGATGTTGCTATAAAACATTCAAACGAGCTTGGTTATAACCTTAAGACTATGCGTGAAGCAGGTCTTGCATGGATGCTTCAGGGCATCAAGGTGCATTTTGAAAAGCCTGCCGCTCCATCTATGACTATTGACGTGGAAACTGCCGTAAAGAATATGCGCGGCACTTCATCAGAGCGCGGCACTTTCATTTACTGCAACGGTCAGCTTGTTGCAAAGGCAGTTGCAAACTGGTTTATTTTTGACCTTTCCCGCGGCCGTCCGGGCAGAATCCCTGCTGAAATGGCTGAGGTTTACGGCACACACGATTTCGGAGATGACTT
This sequence comes from Clostridia bacterium, assembly GCA_017547995.1. GTDB lineage: Bacteria > Bacillota > Clostridia > Oscillospirales > Butyricicoccaceae > SIG471. The sequence goes on from JAFYNW010000418.1 coordinate 1,867, forward strand.
TTTCTCCTATAAGAAGCCTGAAACTCAGGAAGCAGAGGTGCTCTATTCCGTCCGCGTTTCCAACAAGGAAATTGACACGAATGACCATCTCAACAATCAGAAAAGCTCTGAAATCCTTATGGACGCTTTGCCATTCGACTATTTCTTTACAGATATGACGGTATATTTCAAGCGTCCTGCCCTGCTTGGTGATATTCTTGAGCTTTGTATGACAAAGCTTGACAACGGCTACTACGTGCATCTGCAGACACCTGAAAAAGAAGTTTGTGTTGCTGCTGTTTTTGAATGTAACTTATAAAAAAATTACAGCCTTATGCTTTTGAGCAAAGGCTGTTTTTTTATTTATTCAACTTCATATGGCCAGTCGTTGATGCCGCCGAATTCTTTTATATTGGTGTAGCCCATATCGGCAAGAATCTGCGAAGCCTTTTTGCTTCGGTTGCCGCTTCGGCAATAGACCAGAATAAGCTGATTTTTGTCAGGAAGCTCGTCTTCTGCCCTGTCTTCAATTTCCGTATTCGGAATGAGAATTGCACCCGGAATATGCTTTTCGTCATACTCATCCTGATTGCGTACGTCGAGAATTATATAATTTTCTTCCTTATCCATCATTTCCTTTGCCTTTTCAGCCGAAATGCTGATATATCCGTTTTTTGCTCCACATCCTGCAAGGATAATGAGCATAAGCATAACTGCAACTATTTTTCTCATATTTCACCTCGTTTTTCAAACAACTCACCCGTTATGGCAATAATTTCACTTATCGGGACAATCTGCCCGCCCTGAGTTATTATATTATTTTCATAGTGGTCAATTTTCTTGATTTTATCGGTTATTGTAAGATAAGCGCCCCCTGTTTTTCGCCCGTCAGGCTCAAAATAGGTTATCGAAACTATCGGGGCGTTTCTGATATTATCCTGAATAAACTGAAGACGAAGGTCGATTTCCGCCTTGACCGCTTCGTCAATTTCTATGCGCGAATCAGTAAGCCTTGCCGTTTCCTTTACCGCGACATCGTGGCCCGTCAGCGCGGCAAATGGCGAAAACTGCGCCGCACGGTTTATTATGCTCATCTGCCCATGCTTTTCCGACTTGTGATGAGGCAGATTGATTATGTCATTGTATTTGTCTGTGATTTTAAGCGGTGACATATTGCCTCCTTATTCTGCCCGTTTATAAATCGCACCTTCCCAGTCCCATAGTGCATAGATATAGTCGGCATTTTCTTTGCCGTCAATGGAATAAACGCGCATTTTTATTTTGGTGTTTCTCACAACACCCAGATATTTATCCTTATTATCTGATGAGAAACCACTGTTGTAGTCTCTTTCATAGGTTGTCCCATCGATAATAATATGCTCGTTTTCAGCTCCCGTTATCTTGCCTATTACAGGAATGCCGATAAACTGACGTATATTGAGCAAAGCAAATAAGACAAGTATAAGCAAAGTTATTGCAATTATCTTTTTCATATTGCCTCCTTATGCTTTGTGGCCGCCGATTTGCTTATTGCGGTCTTTTGTCGTTGCGCCTTCTTCAAGATTCATCCCCTTGAGGATTGCATTCTTGCCGAACTTTTTCTTGATTTCAAGTACCGCCTGCTGACGACGATGCTCACGCTCAAGCTCGATTTCCTCTTCTTCTCGGATTTTCTGCTGATTTGCTATATCGTCAAACAGATTAAACTGCATTGGCACTTCGTTTTTCCTTGCCTTGTCCTCTGCCATAACGTGACCGACAGAAATGTTCAGTCTGCGCACAAGAAGCGTCGGGTCTACGATACGGTCGTAAAGCTCGATTATTGCGTCGGTCATAATCTTGCCCGACGAGGTATGACGCGGAAGATTGGCTGTGCCATGAGCATGCTTCGGAATTTTACGGCCGTAGTGGTCGATAGTTATATCACCCTTGTATTTATTGGCTCTTTCTCCTTTGAGGTTATCGATATCATATCCTACAGTAAGCACAAGCTGGTCTGTGACCAGGGCCTTATCCACTAAATCGAGGGCGAGAAGATCTGTCATTTCACGCACCACAAGACGTGCCTTGTCGCTCTCGTAAGGCTCATGCAAAACCTGACCTGAGCCTATGCTTTTATCCTCCGGCTTATAGGCTTTCACGTCGGCAATTGTGCAAGGCTCCCATCCCCATGCATGGTCGATGAGCAGCTCAGCATTGACGCCAAACAATTTATAAAGCAGGTCTTCATTATGATATTCAGTCGCCTTGCCTACCGAACAACGCGCGATATCACCCATGGTGTAAAGGCCATTGGCTTGCAGTTTTTTCGCATAGCCTCTGCCTACTCTCCAGAAATCTGTAAGCGGCTCGTGCGCCCACAAGGTGCGTCTGTAGGACATTTCGTCAAGCTGTGCTATGCGGACACCGTACTTATCGGCTTTGATGTGCTTGGCAACAATATCCATAGCCACCTTGGCAAGATACATATTTGTGCCAATGCCTGCCGCCGCAGTGATGCCCGTGGTCTTGAGCACGTCGAGAATTATCGTCTGTGCAAACTCATAAGGGGTCATATTGGCTGTCGGCAGATAGTTTGTGATATCCATAAACACCTCGTCTATCGAATAGACGTGGATGTCCTCAGGAGCAACGTATTTGAGATAGATATTGTAAATGCGTGTGCTGTGCTCGATATAATGCGCCATTCGCGGCGGCGCAACTATATAATCGATTTCCTTTTCAGGATGCTTTTCAAGCTCAACTATATCATAGGATGAGCCTTCAAACTTACGACCTTTTATATTCTGACGGCGCATGGCATTCATAAGCTTCATACGCTCGATGACTTCAAACAGACGCGGTCTGCCCGGAATGCCGTAGCTTTTTATAGCAGGAGATGCGGCAAGGCATATTGTTTTCTGCGTACGCGATGCATCGGCAACCACAAGGTTTGTCGTCATGGGGTCGAGCCCTCTTTCGATACATTCGACAGAGGCATAGAAGGACTTAAGGTCGATACATAAGTAGGTGCGATTTTTCATAACAAGTCCTCCTTTTCTTTGATGCTTATATTATACCATATTTCATTAAATCGAACAAGTGTTTGTTTTAATAATTTTATGGAATAAAGTCATATTGCTTTACAGATATTTATTTTATTGGAATAAAGCAAAAAACTCCGACCATAATGGCCGGAGTTTTTATGTGAAAATGAATTATCTGAGATAGAATGCCTTGTAGCCGAGTGCTGTCATATAAACGTCAGCCTTGGAAACTACTTCGTATGGTGCGTGCATGGAAAGAACAGGAACACCTACGTCGATAACGTCCATATCTGCGTTAGCGAGGATGTAAGCGATTGTTCCGCCGCCGCCCTGGTCTACCTTACCGAGTTCACTTGTCTGCCAGATAACACCAGCATCCTTGAAGCACTTGCGAACTTCGCCGATGAACTCTGCGTTAGCATCGTTGTAGCCGCCCTTACCGCCTCTGCCTGTGTACTTGATGAGTGTAACACCCTTGCCGAGGTAGGATGTGTTGTTCGCTTCAGCTACGTTTGGATGGTTAGGATCGAATGCCGCTGCAACGTCTGAGGAAAGGAGTGCGCTCTTTGCGAGAGCCTTATC
>JAFYNW010000419.1 GCA_017547995.1 Clostridia bacterium
CCTTCTCGGTATGAAAAACGTGGCGGCAGGTGCTGGTATGGGCACTTCAGGTCTTGTCGGTCAGGTCACGACGTACATCACAATGTCGCCTGAATTGGGCTCGACTGTAACCCTTATTTACATCGGCGTCCTTCATTTCCTTCTTCCTGCGGTGCTCGCTCTCGCCATCGACAATATGATGAGAAGAGCAGGCTACGTAAGAGGCTCCGATATGAAGCTTCACGACATAAAATAAATATTTATCCGACTTTCAAATGAAATAGTGACAAACGCAAAAAAGTGTGATATAATATCTACAATGGGACACTGTGAACCAAATGTCCCAAAACACACGTTTGCAATCCCGGCGGTATATCGTGTGACGTACCGCCTTTTTTACACATATCAGCTCTGTTTTACGAGCATGTCAATAATCCCGTAAAGGAGAACAAAAATGAGCAATTTCATTATTATGACAGACAGTACAACTGACTTCGATAAGGAATTTTTCGAAAGAACAGGTGTGTCCCATCATCCACACGGCTTTATCATGGATGGTAAGGAATATAAAGACAGATTCTGGCAGGATATGAGCGCGGAAGACTATTGCGCTGCACTCAAGAAGGGCGCTAACGTCACAACCTCCATGCCTGAAATGCATCTTATGGAAGAAGTCGCAGAAAAGGCTTTCAAGGAAGGCAAGGATGCTATGTATATCAGCTTCTCCTCACAGCTTTCCGGTACATATAACGTGGCTTGCATGGTAGCGGCTGACCTTATGGAAAAGTATCCTGAAAGAAAGATGGTCGTCATCGATTCCAAGTGTGCTACACAGGGCCAGGGTATCCTCGTCCAGATGGCTGTAAAGATGCGTGACGAAGGCAAGAACGTCGAAGAAGTTGCTGAAGTACTCAACGTTGAAAGAGAAAAAATCTATCATTTCTTCACAGTTGACGACCTTATGCACCTCAAGCGCGGCGGCAGACTTTCTGCTACAAGCGCTGTTGTAGGCACACTCGTAGGCATCAAGCCTATCCTTCATATGTCTGACGAAGGCAAGCTCGAAACTATCGCAAAGGTACGCGGCAAGAACAATGCCCTCAATGAGTTTGTCAAGATGGTACTCGATAAGAATGACGAATCGACAGACACAGTATATCTTTTCCACGTTGCAGCGGAAGAAACAGCAAATAACGTTGCTGAAAAGCTTATGGCAGGCGGCGTAAAGAAGGTACATATCTATCAGCTTGGCCCAAGCATTTCCGCACACCTTGGTACAGGTGCTTTCGGTGCGCTTTTCCACAGCGAAAAGTAATATACAGTATTTTACAGAAAAAACATCTTTGCAGACACGACAATAAGTATTTCAGGGAGGCTTCACGGCCTCCCTTTTTGTGTATTTCTATAATATTTTCCCAAAAAGAAACACAATATATGTGGTAACTTATAAAAATATGAAATTAAAGCATTTTTTGGGTAAAATGTGTTGTCTTTTCTTTTTATATATGGTATAATAGCAGATGATATAATAGCATTAAACTGTAATTACAACAAAAGGAGATAAAGAACAATGCCAAAATTTGTTTATCAGTTCAGAGAAGGCAACGGCACAATGCGTGAACTTCTCGGCGGTAAGGGCGCAAACCTTGCTGAAATGACAAGCCTCGGTATGCCTGTTCCACAGGGCTTTACAATCACAACTGAAGCTTGCACAAAGTACTACGAAGACGGCGAAGTTATCGCACCAGAAATCGTAGACGAAATCATGGAAGGCCTCAAGGAAATGGAAGCTATCACAGGCAAGAAGTTCGGTGACCTCGAAAACCCACTTCTCGTTTCTGTACGTTCCGGTTCCAGAGCTTCTATGCCTGGTATGATGGACACAATCCTCAACCTCGGTCTCAACGACGACGTTGTTGAAGCATTTGCAAAGAAGACAAATAACCCACGTTTCGCATACGACTCCTACAGACGTTTCATCCAGATGTACTCTGACGTTGTTATGGAAGTTGGTAAGAAGTACTTCGAAGTACTCATCGACGAAATGAAGGAAAAGAAGGGCGTTAAGCTCGACACAGAACTCACAGCTGAAGACCTCAAGGAACTCGCAAACCAGTTCAAGGCTGAATATAAGGCAAAGCTCGGCGTAGACTTCCCAAGCGATGCTAAGGAACAGCTCATGGGCGCTGTTAAGGCTGTTTTCCGTTCCTGGAACAACCCACGTGCTATCGTATACCGTCGTATGAACGATATCCCTGGCAGCTGGGGTACAGCAGTTAACATCCAGTCCATGGTATTCGGTAACATGGGTGAAACATCCGGTACAGGTGTTGCTTTCACACGTAACCCATCCACAGGTGAAAAGGTTCTCTACGGCGAATTCCTTATGAACGCACAGGGCGAAGACGTTGTTGCTGGTATCCGTACACCACAGTCCATCCAGCAGCTCGCTGACACAAACCCAGCTGTTTACGCAGAATTCGTAGCAATCGCTGACAAGCTCGAAAAGCACTACGGCGATATGCAGGATATGGAATTCACAATCGAAGACGGCAAGCTCTACATGCTCCAGACACGTAACGGTAAGAGAACAGCTCACGCTGCTCTTAAGATCGCTGTTGATCTCGTTAACGAAGGCATGGCAACTAAGGAAGAAGCTCTTCTCAAGGTTGATCCAAAGCAGCTCGACGCACTTCTCCACCCACAGTTCGACGCTGAATCCCTCAAGGCTGCTAAGCCAGTAGCAAAGGGTCTCCCAGCATCCCCAGGTGCTGCAACAGGCCGTGCATACTTCACAGCTGAAAAGGTTAAGGAAGAAGCAAAGAACGGTAAGGTAGTTCTCGTTCGTCTCGAAACATCCCCAGAAGATATCGAAGGTATGGATGCTGCTCAGGGCGTTCTCACAGTTCGTGGCGGTATGACATCTCACGCAGCTGTTGTTGCTCGTGGTATGGGTACATGCTGTGTTGCTGGTTGCGGCGACATCAAGATGCACGAAGAAGAAGGCTACTTCATGATCGGTGACATCCGCGTTAACGAAGGCGACCACATCTCCATCGATGGTTCCACAGGTAACGTTTACATCGGCGAAATCAAGACAGTTGAAGCTGAACTCGTTGGCGACTTCGGCACATTCATGAGCTGGGCTGACGAAGTACGTACACTCAAGGTTCGTACAAACGCTGACTCCCCAAGAGATGCTGAACAGGCAGTTCGCTTCGGCGCTGAAGGTATCGGCCTCTGCCGTACAGAACACATGTTCTTCGAAGGTGACAGAATCAAGGCTATCCGCGAAATGATCTGCTCCTCCACAGTAGAACAGCGTAAGGCAGCTCTCGCTAAGCTCCTCCCAATGCAGAGAGGCGACTTCGAAGGTCTCTTCATGGCTATGGGTGAAAGACCAGTTACAATCCGCTTCCTCGACCCACCTCTCCACGAATTCGTTCCAACAAACGAAGAAGATATCGTTGAACTTGCTAAGGAAATGAATATGGAAGTTGACGCAATCAAGACAATCATTGCTGACCTCCACGAATTCAACCCAATGCTCGGTCACCGTGGCTGCCGTCTTGCTATCACATACCCAGAAATCGCTGAAATGCAGACAACAGCTGTTATCGAAGCTGCTATCAACGTAAAGAAGCAGACAGGCTTCGATATCGTTCCTGAAATCATGATCCCACTCGTTGGCGAAGTTAAGGAACTCAAGTTCGTTAAGAACGTTGTTACACGCGTTGCTGATGAAGTTATCGCTAAGTCCGGCATCGAAATGAAGTACATGGTTGGTACAATGATCGAAATCCCACGTGCTTGCGTAACAGCTGACGCTATCGCAGGTGAAGCAGAATTCTTCTCCTTCGGTACAAACGACCTTACACAGATGTCCTTCGGCTTCTCCCGTGACGACGTTGGTAAGATCCTCAACGCATACTACGAAGAAAAGATCCTCGAATCCGACCCATTCGCACGTCTCGACCAGACTGGTGTTGGTACACTCGTAAAGATGGCTGCTGAAAAGGGCCGTTCCGTACGTCCAAACATCAAGCTCGGTATCTGCGGCGAACACGGCGGTGACCCATCTTCCGTAGAATTCTGCCACAACGTTGGTCTTAACTACGTATCCTGCTCCCCATACCGTGTTCCAATCGCACGTCTTGCAGCAGCTCACGCTAAGATCAAGGCAGACAGAAAGTAATTATCAGCTTAATATAGCTTAATAATACTTAAAAACTTCACATAACTGGGCGGAAATTATTTTCCGCCCGGTATATGTGTTTTATGGGGCAACACAATCAAGCGCGGACGACGTCTCCGACGGTCCGTAAAAAAGGCTTAAACCCATAAAAAAACAACTCATTTCCACACGAAAGGAGAAGGCGGCAATGCTTGGTCAGGTTATTACAATTGCATCAGGCAAGGGCGGTACAGGTAAGACAAGTACTGCGGCAAACATCGCGGTTGCCCTTTGTGCCTATGGCGAAAAGGTGCTTCTTATCGATGCCGATATCGGTCTGCGCTGCCTTGATATCGTGCTCGGTATGTCGAGCTACGTGCTCTTTTCCTATGGCGACGTGATTTGCGGGAGAGCAACTCTCAAGCAGGCTGCAGTCACACATCCAATCGTCAAAAATCTCTACCTGCTCACTGCTCCGGCAACCTTTGATGAAAAGGAAGCCTTCAGCCAGAAAAACATAAATGCCTTCCTGCGTTACGCAAGACGACATTTCTCTTACATTATAATAGACTGTGCTGCCGGTATAGGCGGCGCAAACGTTGCCTTCGGCGGCTCGTCCGACAAGTGCATCATTGTTTCAACACCTGATGAAACAGCCCTCCGCGGTGGTCAGATTATGGCAGACAAGCTTTTCGAAGCAGGCTGCGAGGAAATCAAGCTTGTTGTAAACCGCGTAAAGAAGGGCACAATCGAAAAAGGTCATAGCCCTGACATTGACAGAGCTATGGACACAGCGGGGCTCGGTCTTCTTGGTATCGTACCTGAGGATAAGGATATTCCAAGATGTGCCAACACCCAGAAAATCCTGCTGCTCTATTCAGACGGCAAGGCTGTGAAAGCATATAATAACATTGCGAAAAGACTGATGGGCGAAAAAATTCGCCTGCTTAACATATAATAGATACGTAAGGTCTATGGTTGGATCTTAAAAAGGAGGAAATATGAAAATCGCTTTGATCGCACAGAATCGTAAGAAAGAACTTATGGCACAGTTCTGTATTGCATACCGCGGCATTCTCGCTGAGCATGGCCTTTGTGCCACAGCTTCCACAGCAAAGGCTGTAAGTGATGCTACAGGACTTAAGATTGAAAGCTTGCTCTCCGGTACGTCCGGCGGCATCGAACAGATTTCTGCAAGAGTTTCCTATGACGAGATCGACCTTGTCCTCGTATTCCGTGACCATACTGAAAAGTATGTTGAAAAGCCTGAGCTCATCGAGCTTATGCGACTCTGCGATATGAACAGCATTCCTGTCGCAACAAACCTTGCTACTGCAGAAGTGCTCATCCTCGGTCTCTCCAGAGGTGACCTTGCATGGCGTGAAATTTTGAAATCTAACTAATTTATATATAGAGAGGTAAAACATGGCAGTTAAGATTCAGAGACCAAAGGGAACAGCCGACGTAATTCCGGGTGAAGTCCATCTCTGGCATTATATTGAAGAAATGCTCAAGGAAACAGCCCATCTCTTTGGCTTTGAAGAGATGAGAACACCTGTTTTCGAACATACAGAAGTTTTCCAGCGTGGTGTTGGTGAAACAACAGACGTTGTACAGAAGGAAATGTACACATTCCTCGATAAGGGCGAACGCTCCATCACACTCAAGCCTGAAGGCACAGCGGGTACAGTACGCTCCTATCTCGAAAACGGTATCCATGGTAAGGGCGCACCATTCAAGTGCTTCTATATCACACCTGTTTTCAGATATGAAAAGCCACAGGCAGGCAGACTCCGTGAACATCATCAGTTCGGCGTAGAATGCTTCGGTGCAGAATCCTTCAGCGCAGACAGCGAAATCATCTCCCTTGTTTATACGTTCCTCAAGAAGCTCTCCGTTGATTCCATCGTAAGAATCAACTCCATCGGTTGCCCTGAATGCAGACCGAACTACAATGAAAAGCTCAAGGAATATTTCCGTGCTCACGAAGATCAGCTTTGTGAAACATGCCGCGAACGTCTTGAAAAGAATCCTATGAGAATCATCGACTGTAAGAGCCCTGTATGTAAGGGCATCGCAGAAAATGCTCCTCGTTCTATGGATTATCTCTGCGACGGCTGCCACGACCACTTCGAAGGCGTAAAGCAGAGCCTTGAAGATATGGGTATCCCATACGAAATCGACAAGAACATCGTTCGTGGTCTTGACTACTATACAAAGACAGTATTTGAATTCATCGGCACAGGCCTTGGTTCCCAGAGCACAGTTTGCGGCGGCGGTCGTTACGACGGTCTCGTTGAACAGCTCGGCGGTCCTAAGACAGCAGGCATCGGCTTCGGCTGCGGTCTCGAACGTCTTATCATGACAGCAAAGGCAGCCGGCCATCAGTTCCCTGAACCATTCTCCGTTGACATCGTTCTCGTTTCCGCTGACGAAGAAGGCGCAAGAAGATGCAGAAAGCTTGCATTTGAGCTCCGTCAGGCAGGTGTTTCCTGCGAAATCGACCTTTGCAACAGAGGTGTTAAGGCTCAGATGAAGCACGCAGACAGAATTATGGCAAAGCACACTATCGTTATCGGCTCCACAGAGCTTGAAAATAACGAAGCAAATATTAAAATCATGGCAACAGGCGAAAGCGTTCCTGTTAAGCTCGATGCTGAAAGCATTGCAAAGGTGGTAAAATAATGTTGGAAGAAAACAGAAGTTACGATATCAACGATGAAGAAGTGCAGAATGTCAGCCACGTAGACGCTGACTACGGCGCAGAACAGATCCAGGTTCTCGAAGGCTTAGAAGCCGTCCGTAAGCGTCCTGGTATGTACATCGGTACAACTTCTATCAGAGGCCTCCATCATCTCGTATACGAAATCGTCGACAACGCAATCGACGAAGCTCTCGCCGGCTACTGCGACCATATCGAAGTAGAAATCCACGGCGACAACTCCATCTCGGTATCTGACAACGGCCGAGGCATTCCGGTCGGCATTCAGCCACAGACAGGCCTTCCTGCTGTCGAAGTAGTTTATACAGTTCTCCATGCCGGCGGTAAGTTCGGCGGTGACGGCTATAAAGTTTCGGGCGGTCTCCACGGCGTTGGTGCTTCTGTTGTTAATGCTCTCTCACAGTGGGTTGAGGTTGAAGTCCACACAGACGGCAAAATCCATAAAATCGGTTTTGACCGCGGTGTGACAAGACGTCCTCTCGAAGTGGTAGGCACAACAGACAAGACAGGTACACGCGTAACGTTCAAGCCGGACGCTGATATTTTTGAAGAAACAGTCTTCGAATTCGAAACACTCCTTCACAGACTTCGTGAACAGGCATTCCTCAACGCAGGTCTCAAGATTACTCTCACAGACCACCGCGGTGACGAACTCCTTTCCGAAACAATGTGCTACGAAGGTGGTATCCGCGCTTACGTAAGTCATCTCAATAAAAACAAGACTGCTCTTCACGAGCAGGTTATCTACGTGGCAGGTCAGAAGGATGACGCTGTTGCCGAAGTTGCTCTTCAGTATAACGACGGCTACAACGAAACAATCCTCTCCTTTGCCAATAATATCTCCACAACAGAAGGCGGTATGCACGAAACAGGCTTCAAGTCTGCTCTCACACGCGTCATCAACGACTACGGCAGAAAGTATAAGATGCTCAAGGATGACGATAAGAATCTTTCCGGTGAAGATGCTCGTGAAGGTATCACAGCGGTTATTTCTGTAAAGCTTCGTGAAGCACAGTTTGAAGGTCAGACAAAGACAAAGCTTGGTAACTCCTACATCAGAACTCTGGTTGACAGTGTGGTAGGTGATAAGCTTGCTGACTTCTTTGAAGAAAATCCTGGCGTCGCAAAGGCAATTCTCGAAAAGGCTCTTACAGCAGCCCGCGCGAGAGAAGCTGCACGAAAGGCGAGAGAGGCTACAAGAAGAAAGTCTGCTCTCGAATCTGCAAGTCTTCCTGGTAAGCTTGCCGACTGTCAGGAAAAAGACCCTGAACTTACAGAAATCTACATCGTCGAAGGTGACTCCGCTGGCGGCTCTGCGAAAAACGGCAGAGACAAGCGCTTCCAGGCTATCCTCCCTCTCTGGGGTAAGATGCTCAACGTTGAAAAGGCTCGCCTCGACAAGGTTTATGGTAATGAAAAGCTTATGCCGCTGGTAACTGCATTCGGTGCAGGTATCGGTGATGAGTTCGATATCTCCAAGCTCCGTTACGGCAAGATTATTCTTATGGCCGATGCCGACGTCGACGGCAGCCATATCAGAACTCTGCTTCTCACATTCTTCTTCAGATTTATGCGTCCGCTCATTGAACACGGACACGTTTACATCGCACAGCCACCTCTCTATAAGGTGACAAAGGGCAGAAACGTTCTCAAGTATGCATACTCTGACAGAGAGCTCGAAATGCTCCTTGAAGAATACAAGGGCGCTGAAGTTCAGCGTTACAAAGGTCTTGGTGAAATGAATCCTGAACAGCTCTGGGAAACAACAATGGACCCAACAGTCCGTACGCTTCTCAAGGTTGAAATGGAAGATGCTGCTATGGCAGACGAAATCTTCACAATCCTCATGGGTGAAAAGGTTGAACCAAGAAGAGAATTCATCGAAAAGAATGCAAAGTACGTTGTAAATCTCGACGTTTAATTACGGGAGGTGTTACTATGACAAAACAACTCAGAAGAACAGTCGGTAACGAAAGAAAAGTTGCAGGCGTCTGCGGCGGTATCGCGAAGTATTTCAATCTCGATCCTGTCCTCATCAGAATCGCATTCGTGCTTCTGACAATTTTCGCTTCAACCGGCGTGTTGCTTTATATTATTTGTTGTTTCATTATGCCTGAAGAAGATGGTCTTATTCACGGCGAATATGAAATCAAGCACAACTGCGCACCAAAGGATGACAATGAAATGAAGTCCGACGGCACAGGCAAAAACGGCTGGAACTAAAATCAATATTTAAGGAGCAGAGAAATCTGCTCCTTTTTGTATATACGTATATATTATATAATGTAAGGAGTGTCTCTGTGCCATCCTGCTTCGTTTATTTATGTATATATATATTATATAATGTAGGGACCGGCGTCCCCGACGGTCCGCTTGTAATTACATATATTATATAATGTAAGAAGGAGGATTCTCAGCTCTCCTTACATTATATAATATAGACAATACGCACAATAAAAGGCCCGGGAAATAAATTTCCAAAACTGCAAAAATAATACTTGAAATTTTTGAAAGTGTGTGGTATTATAGTAGAGCTGGCGTCAAGGAAACACAATTCCTAGTGGTCGGCGGTCAGGTC
>JAFYNW010000420.1 GCA_017547995.1 Clostridia bacterium
ACATGGCGGACAGCCTTTTCCTTACAAAATGTGCTGACCTCAAGGGCAAGAAGGTCATCGACATCGGCACGGGCGCAGGCTTCCCTGGTATGCCTCTCCTTATGTATGATGAAACTCTCGACATCACTATGGTGGACAGCACGGGCAAGCGAATTGATTTTATCAACGAGACAATGGGCAAAATCGGCGACTGCAACAAGGCGATTGCCATCACTGCGAGAGCGGAGGACCTTGGTGTTGACAAAAAGCACCGTGAAAAGTATGATTTCGTAACTTCCCGCGCAGTTGCGCCTATGAATATCCTCGCTGAGCTTACTCTTCCTCTTCTCAAGGTGGGCGGTAAGTTCCTCGCCATGAAGTCGGCTAACGAGGAGGGCGAAAAGGAGCTTAACGACGCGCTTTTCGCTATCAAGACTCTGGGCGGCAAGGTTGTCAAGACAATCGACTATCAGCTTGCATCCGATTGCCCTAAGAGAAGAATCGTCATCATCGAAAAGGTAAAGCCAACAGCCGACGCATACCCAAGAAAATACGCGAAAATCAAGTCAAAACCATTGGGAAGCAAGTAGGATTCAAATGATATAATGCCTCCTTCGGGTCGAGGGAGGTGGCACACGAAGTGTGACGGAGGGAGCGAAAATGCCTCAGATGCACAATAAAAGAATTGTAGCAAATGCAAGAGAGCTTCGGAAAAATATGACAAGGGAAGAAAAGCACTTGTGGTATGATTTCCTGAGCGGATATCCCGTCCGTGTGCTTCGTCAACGTGTTATAGGTAATTATATAGTTGATTTTTACTGTGCAAAAGCCAGAATCGTTATCGAGCTTGATGGCTCACAGCATTATGATGAAGAAGATATCATAAAAGATGCTGAAAGAACGGCAGAACTTAAAAAATATAACCTTGAGGTTGTCAGAATCCCCAATAATGAGGTGAAAAACAACTTTAATGGTGTATGCGAATATCTGGATAAAATTATAAAGGAAAGAATCGGGGATGAATAACAAGGTATCTGTGATACATCGTAAATAATCCCCCCTGTCCTTTGGACATCCCCCCTTGAATCAAAGGGGGCGAGATTTCTATTCATGCCGAAGGCTATTCATTCTTATGGTGTTTTCTTGTGCCAAAGTTTTATGCCACAAGGAAAAGGTTGTAGCAGTTACAAACCAAATCTTGGGAAAGGTGGAAAATGGGACGTAAAATTACATATTTTCACATTTTTCCCCACTAACTTTTCGCAAAAAGATTGAAAACAGCAGTGACTCTATGATAAAATTATTATGTGGGTTTCTGCGCTTAAACAGTGTTCAAAAACAAATATAAAACACGGAGGTTACAACATGGATTTTAATGTATACCCTTACCCATCCAAGCGCTATGTCAAGTATGGCATAAACGGCATGTGTGCAACGTCCAACCATCTTGCGGCTCAGGCAGGTCTTGACATCCTCAAGAAGGGTGGCAACGCTTTTGACGCGGCTATCGCAATGGCAACGTGCCTCACAGTTCTCGAACCTCAGTCCAACGGCATCGGCGGCGATGCTTACGCAATTCTCACAACAAAAGACGGCAAGATGTACGGCCTTAATTCCACAGGCTGCGCTCCTGAGCTGATTTCCGCACAGAAGGTGAAGGATCAGGGCTTGGACGCAATGCCAAAGTTCGGCTTTACTCCTGTCACAGTTCCGGGCATTCCTGCTGCATGGGCAGCAATCAACAATAAGTTCGGTAAGCTCCCTCTCACAGACGTAATGCAGCCTGCGATTACATACGCAAACGAAGGTCAGGCTGTTTCCTATAAGCTTTCCACATCCATCAAGAGCTACACAAAGACTCTCGAAAAGAACGTGGGCAAGGACGGCGCTTTCAAGTTCTGGCACGATACATTCATGCCTGACGGCAGAGCTCCTGAACCAGGCGAAATCTTCTGCAACAAGGGTGCAGGACGCACACTCGAGCTTATCGCAAACTCCAACGCTGAAGAGTTCTACAAGGGCGAAATCGCTGACAAGATTGACGCATTCAGTAAGGAATACGGCGGCTATATCAGAAAATCTGACCTTGAAAAGCACGAAGCTATGTGGGTAGAGCCTGTTTCTGCACGATACAGAGGCTATGACGTATGGGAAATCCCACCGAATGGTCAGGGCATCGTTGCTCTTATGGCGCTCAATATCCTCAACAACTTCGAACCACATCAGCGCGACGACATCGAATCTATCCATCGTGAAATCGAAGCAATCAAGATTGCGTTCTCCGATGGTCAGAGATATATCACAGACCCACGCTACATGAAGGTCAAGACAGAAGACCTCATCTCCCCTGCATACGGCGCAGAAAGAGCTAAGCTCATCGGCAAGAACGCTATTTTGCCTGAGCCTGGCATCCTCCCTCGCTCCGGTACAGTTTATATGTGTGCAGCTGACGGCGAAGGCAATATGATCTCCTACATCCAGTCCAACTACATGGGCTTCGGCTCAGGTCTCGTTGTTCCTGGCACAGGTATCCAGCTCCAGAACCGCGGCAACACATTCTCTCTCGATGAAAATCACGATAACTACCTGCTTCCTGGCAAGCGTACTTATCATACAATCATCCCTGGCTTCCTTACAAAGGACGGCAAGCCTGTCGGTCCGTTCGGCGTAATGGGCGGCTTTATGCAGCCACAGGGCCACGTTCAGGTAATCCGTAACTTCGTTGACTGCAATATGAATCCTCAGGCTTGTCTTGATGCTCCAAGATGGCAGTGGATGAAGGGTATGGAAGTTACTTTCGAACAGGGCTTCGGCGACCATATCCTTGAAGCTCTCAAGGCAAAGGGCCACGAAGTGCGTTACGAATTCGTACGCGACGGCTTCGGCAGAGGTCAGATGATTTTCCGTACAGAGTTTGGCACTCTTATGGGTGGTACAGAACCACGCTGCGAAGGCGAATGCGCAACATGGTAAATCACGCTTGCGTGATTTACGTGAATTGACAGCAAGCTGTCATGAATCGGCTTGCGCCATGAATTGACTTCGTCATGAATTGTCGCTTTCAGCGACGTTAAGGTGTGGCAAGCCACATTTAATAAATGCGCCGCAGGCACATCAACGTTCCGAAGGAACAATTCATGCATCGCAGATGCAATTCATGAAATCAATGATTTCAATTCATGCGTTTACGCAATTCATTCTGCACAAGCAGAAAAATCGCCATTCTTATTATATTGCCAAGTCAGGGAGAGCGGGAAACTGCTTTCCTGACCACTTGGTAATATGTTTGAATATATAAAAACTGAAATATTTTTTATTAGGAGACGATAAAAATGAAAATCACAAAAGTTTTATGCTCTAAGGGCCGCACAGGCTTCTATTTCGATGACCAGAAGGCTATCAAGGCTGGCGCTAAGTCCGACGGTTCCGCTTACATCGGCGAACCAATGACACCTGGCTTCACAGCTGTTCGTCAGGCTGGTGAATCTATCTCCGTTATGATCGTTCTCGAAGACGGTCAGATCGCACAGGGCGACTGCGCAGCAGTTCAGTACTCCGGTGCAGGCGGACGTGACCCACTCTTCCTCGCTGAAGACTTCATCCCATTCATCGAAACAGTTGTTGCTGAAAAGCTCATTGGCAAGGAACTTAACTCCTTCCGTGAACTCGCTGAAATGGTTGACTCCATGATCGACGAAAAGACAGGCAAGCTCATCCACACAGCTATCCGTTACGGCGTAACACAGGCTCTCCTCGATGCAGTTGCAAAGGCAAAGCACAAGGTTATGGCTGAAGTTGTTGCTGAAGAATACGGCACAAAGGTTCTCGATAAGGAAATTCCTATCTTCACACAGTCCGGTGACCTCCGTCACGACAACTCCGACAAGATGATCATCAAGGGCGCTGCAGTTCTTCCTCACGCTCTCATCAACAACGTTGAAACAAAGCTCGGTAAGGACGGCGAAATCCTCATGGAATACGTAAAGTGGCTCCGTGACCGTATCATCCACCTCCGTTCCAACGAAGACTACGTTCCACAGATGCACATCGACGTTTACGGCACAATGGGTATCGCATTCAACAACGACTTCGACAAGATCGCTAAGTACATCACAGAACTTGCTGAAGCTGCAAAGCCATTCCGCCTTGCTATCGAAGGTCCGGTTGACGTAGGCGAAAGAGAAGCTCAGATGGTTGCTCTCACAGAAATCACAAAGAAGGTTGACGAACTCGGCTCCGGCGCTCTCATCGTAGCTGACGAATGGTGCAACACTCTCGAAGATATCAAGGAATTCGCAGACCGTCGCTCCGGCCACATGGTTCAGATCAAGACTCCTGACCTCGGTGGTATCAACAACGTTGCTGAAGCTGTTCTCTACTGTAAGGAAAAGAACATCTACGCTTACCAGGGTGGTACATGTAACGAAACAGACCGTTCTGCTCAGATCTGCACAAACGTTGCTATGGCAGTTGGTCCTTGCCAGATCCTCGCAAAGCCAGGTATGGGCGTTGACGAAGGCTTCATGATCGTTTACAACGAAATGCAGAGAATCCTTCGCCTCACAAAGTAATGATAACTGAAAAAGTTTATAATGAACTTACAAAGCTGGGCATTTCTTATAGAAGTGCCCAGCATTTGCCTGCGGCAACAATGGAAGACTGCAGAGTGATTGCCCAGCAGCTCGGCGCGCCATTCTGCAAGAACCTCTTCCTGTGCAACCGTCAGGAAACTGAGTTTTTCCTTCTGCTTATGATTGAGGATAAGCCTTTCAAGACAAAGGACGTGTCCAAGACAATCGGCAAGGCTCGTCTTTCCTTCGGCAAAGACGAAAAGCTCTTTGAGTTTCTGCAGTGCCGTGGCGGCTCTATCAGCCCTATGGGTCTGCTTTTCGACGAGGATATCAACGTAAATCTCATCATCGATGAGGAGCTTCTCAAGTTCCCTGAGTTCTGCGTTCATCCTTGCGATAACTCCCAGAGCCTTGCAATCAAGACAGAGGACTTCCTCAAGGTTTTCCTCCGCAAGACAGGCCACATTCCGAATATAATCCATATTGACTATCCGGAAATGGGATAAATATAAAGCCACTCAATCGAGTGGCTTTTTTGTTGCGGAGATATGTCATTCTGAGTCGCAGACGAAGAATCTCCTGCGGTTTGCACAATATTGTAGGGGACGGCGCCCTCGACGTCCCGCGGACAAATCGTGATTTGTCCCTGCCGAATACCCCTGCTTCCACTCACAATTTTTCCTTTAATTTTTTATACAACATTCACAACGGGGTCATTGTTGACCTTGCTGATATAATGTGTTATAATGAATATATTGTAAATCTTCGAAAGGAAGTGTATTCACTTGTCCATTTTGCGCGATTTCTTCGGTACTCTCAAGAATGCCGGAAGCAACGTCCGTAAGTTTATGTTCTGCGTATTCCTTAACGGCGTGATTATGTCCGCCCTTAACGTTATGCTGGGCATCCATTACAAAAATATCGGCCTGACAGAAGACGTCATCGGCACGCTCATGGCTCTCAAAACCTTCGGCTCGGCTATCGGTGCTCTTTCTGCCGTTGTAATCATCGAATCTCTCGGCACACGCAAGGCGCTGACCGCTTCGTTTATCACCATGGCGCTGACCGGCTTCTGCTACGTAAACATCACCTCAAGTATGCTCATTATGCAGGCAACTTCCCTGATTTTCGGCATCGCGCAGGTTGTTTTCACAGTTTCTCAGGCTCCATTCTATAAAAATAACTCCGATGACAAGACTGCCGTCGGCATTTTCTCCCTCAACTTTGTAATCACAAACCTTGCAATGTTCTCGGGCAGCTACGTTTTCGGCTATCTTTCCGACGGCTTCGCTCTTATGGGCGGTGACGTTTTCGGCAGCCAGATGGCCCTCAATATCGGCTTTGCCGCTCTGCTTGTTGCACCTCTTGCAATCAACCGCATCGACTTCGGCAAGGAGCATATCCGCAAGAAGGATGAGAAAAAGCTCAGACTCAAGGACTATGCAAACGCTATGACCAAGGATGCCTGGATGTATATGATGAAAAAGGCACTCATCGGTATGGGCGCAGGTCTTGTTATCCCATATTTCAGCGTTTACATCAAGTACAGCCTTAACGTATCCGACTCGGTTGTCGGCTCGATTATTGCATTCTCACAGTTTGGTACTGTGC
Source organism: Clostridia bacterium (assembly GCA_017547995.1). Classification (GTDB taxonomy): domain Bacteria; phylum Bacillota; class Clostridia; order Oscillospirales; family Butyricicoccaceae; genus SIG471. The sequence continues at coordinate 6,162 of JAFYNW010000420.1, forward strand.
TTGGCGGCCTTCTCATTCCAAGCCTTTCCAAGCGCTTCGGCCGAGTAAAAATGGCGGTTTTCTGCCAGCTTATCTCCATTCCGTTCCTCTACTCCATCTCATATACTCAGGGTATCATGATGATGGCTATCAGCTTCTTCTGCCGCAATACATTTATGAATATGACAAGCCCACTTCTCCAGACTATGGAAATGGACCTTGTTGCTCCTGAAAACCGTACTATCATGAGCTCGATGGCAACTCTCGCAGACAGCCTCTTCCGCGCTCTTGGCACACAGCTTGGTGGTATCCTGATGGTTAAGATTTCTTACGAATTCCCATACTATCTCACAATCCTTACATACCTCCTCAGCACAGTTGTTATCTACGTTGTTTTCGGCAGAAACAAGAAGTACAGCGAATTGCACTAAATATCGCTTCGCTCTCCCAATTGAGCAAAACAAAATACAAGCCTCCGCGATTGTGGAGGCTTTGTTTATAAAGTTCAGGATTTTTAAAAGGAGTACACTATGATTCGTTTAGCTACACGCGAAGACCTTCCCCGCATTTACGAGATTTATGCCAACGCCCGCGAATATATGCGTCAGACGGGCAACCCTGACCAGTGGGGCACAACTGAGCCACCTCACGAATGGCTCGACGTGGATATTGAAAGAGGCGAGCTTTACGTCTGCTGCGAGGGCGACGACGTTTACGGTGTGTTTATGTTTATGACACGCGAGGAGCCTTTCTATCTCACTCCTGACGAGGGCGAATGGCTCAATGACGAGCCTTACGGCACAGTGCATCGCAT
>JAFYNW010000046.1 GCA_017547995.1 Clostridia bacterium
CAACGGCAACACTTCATGGCGTCAGCCGCTTCATTCCTTCATTTGCTTCGGCAAACTTCATTTTTATGTAGGGGCTCTGCTTGCTGCTCCCGTCTTATTCAACGCACAACAGGTATACAAAAATCCACCCCATACGGAGTGGATTTATTTTTTTTACTCAATATAGCCGCCGCAGATGACGTATTCGCCTTCGTAGAATACCGCCGACTGACCAGGTGACGGAGCGCGTGCCGCTTCAGGGAAGTGTACGGCAAAGCCGTTTTCCGTCTTGACAACGTGGGCGTCATACTCTGTTTTGCTGTGGCGAATCTTGCATTTGCAGTCGAATTCATCCACCGAAAGATACTTATTATAAATAATATGCGGCGCGGAAACCTCGATATCGTGCTTGTGCAGGTCGTCAAAGGAGAGGATAACCTGATTCTTCTCGGCATCGATTTTCGTTACAAACAAGCGTGAAGCCGCCGCAATGCCCAAGCCTCTGCGCTGACCGACAGTGTATCTGTGGATGCCAAGATGCTTGCCCAGCACCTTGCCGTTTTCATCGACGAAATCACCCGGAGGAGGGGTAAACCCGTTGTCCTCGATGTATTTCGCGTGGTCATCGTCAGGGATGAAGCAGATTTCCATGCTGTCCGCCTTTTTGGCAATGTGGATGCCGTACTTTTCTGAATCAGCACGGACGGCATCCTTGTTTTCGTAGCCGCCAAGCGGAAGAATGAGGCGCTCGATATATTCCTTCGGAAGTCTGTAAAGCATATAGGACTGGTCGTTTTTCGACTCAGCCTTTGTGAGCAATTTCTCACCGTTTTCGCCCTCTGTGATGCGCGCATAGTGACCTGTCGCCACGTATTTGGCACCAATCTGGTCTGCAACATCAAACAAAACCTTGAATTTCACCGCAGGATTGCAGGCAATGCAAGGGATAGGCGTCTTTGCGTGGAGATAGCCTTCGATGAATGGATTTATAACCTTTTCGCGAAGCATATCCATAATATCGACGCACATAAAGCCGATGCCCATATCGTCAGCCACCTTTTTGGCGTCGGCCGAGGCATCAGAGCCGTTTTCGAGATACACGCCCATGACTTCATAGCCCTGAGCCTTGAGGAGATAAGCCGAAAGGGCGGAATCGACACCGCCGGAAAGACCTAAAACAATTTTTTCCATAATTACCTTAATATGCCACGAGGACGGAAAGTAAACTCCGTCCTCTTTTGTTATTATTCGTAAAATCGGTGTCATCCCGAACGGACGTGAGGGATCTCCTTCAATCTGCATAATTTGCAAAAGGGAGGAGATTTTTCGCCTGCGTCTCAGAATGACAAAATATATTACTTATTGAAAAAATCCTTGATTTTTTCGCCGAAGGACTTCTTGCCTACGTAGTTGCTGTCCTCAACGGAATCTTCAAACTTACGGAGCAGCTCCTTCTGTGTCTTGCTGAGATTCTTTGGAATTTCAACGTTAATCTTGATATACTGGTCACCACGGCCTCTGCCCTGAAGATTCTGGATACCACGATTCTTGAGGCGGAAAACAGCGCCAGGCTGTGTGCCTTCAGGAAGATTATATTCAACCTTGCCGTCGATAGTAGGCACGATGAGTGTCGCACCGAGAGTTGCCTGAACGAATGTGACAGGCATTTCAACGAGGACGTCGTTGCCCTTACGTGTGAAGATATCGTGTGGAATGATTTCGATTGTGACGTAGATATCGCCGTTAGGACCGCCGTTCATACCGGCCGAGCCCTGACCGCCGAGGGAGATTGTCTGACCTTCGTTGATACCTGCAGGCACCTTTACAGTAGCTGTGAACTTCTTACGTACGTATCCCTTGCCATCGCAAGTTTCGCAAGGAGTCTTGATAATCTTGCCCTTACCGTTACATGTGGAGCAGACCTGAGCGCTCTGGAAAACACCGAAAGGTGTGCGCTGTGTTGTCTTGACCTGACCTGCACCGCCGCAAGTAGGGCAAGTTTCAGCGTGTGTGCCAGGCTTTGCGCCTGTTGCATCACAGGTAGCACATTTTTCAACGCGCATAACTGTGATATCCTTTGTGCAGCCGAAAGCCGCTTCTTCAAAGGTGAGCTGAACGTGTACAGAAAGGTCGTCACCTCTGCGTGGAGCGTTTCTTCTCTGGGAAGAACGGCTGCCGCCGCCAAAGCCGCCACCGAAGAAGCTGCCGAAAATGTCACCAAGGTCGCCGAAATCCTCGAAACCGCCAAAGCCGCCGCCGTAGCCGCCTGCACCATAGCTTGGGTCGACACCCGCATGGCCAAACTGGTCGTACTTAGCGCGCTTTTCCTTATCGGAAAGGATTTCGTAAGCGCCGTTGACTTCCTTCATCTTTTCTTCGGCTTCCTTGTCACCGGGATTAAGGTCCGGATGATATTTCTTGGCGAGCTTTCTGTATGCTTTTTTTATTTCCTCGTCGGTAGCATTCTTGTCTATCTCGAGGACTTCATAAAAATCTCTTTTCTCTGCCATTGTTTACCTCTGTTATAGTATGGATGTAAAAACCCTGACGCGAATGAATATCTTGTCTCCCTATGAGGAGGGAGGTGGCTCACCGAAGGTGAGACGGAGGGAGAGAACCTATAAAATGTGATTTATCACACCTTAATTATTCACTTTTCATTCTTCACTATTCATTTTCTTAAATGAAAGGTCATCTGAAAATGCCATCAGGACTGTGTATCGCAAAATTTATGTAAGGGGCGAGGCAATTATCCCCGCCCCATATTCAGTTTCAATTACTGTGGATCGTTTTCGTCAACTACCTTGAAGTCTGCATCCTGAACGTTGTCAAAGTTTGCACCCTGACCTGCATCGCCCTGAACGTTTTCAGCGCCCTGTGGAGCTGCGTCCTTGTAGAGCTTTTCAGCGATAGCGTAGAAGCGCTTTGTGAGTTCTTCGCATGCAGCCTTGATAGCGTCGAGGTTGTCACCCTTGAGAGCTTCCTTGAGAACGTTAAGCTGTTCGTTGACTGGTGCCTTTTCAGCTTCAGTTACCTTGTCGCCGAGTTCGTTAAGGCTCTTTTCTGTCTGGTAAACGAGAGCTTCAGCGTTGTTTCTTGCGTCGATAGCTTCCTTCTGCTTCTTGTCTTCTTCAGCGTACTTTTCAGCATCAGCGATAGCCTTGTCGATATCTTCCTGAGAGAGGGAGCCGGAAGCTGTGATTGTAATCTTCTGTTCCTTGCCTGTGCCGAGGTCCTTAGCGGAAACGTTTACGATACCGTTGGAGTCGATGTCGAATGTAACTTCGATCTGTGGAACACCGCGTGGAGCAGCTGGGATACCGTCGAGGTGGAAGCGGCCGAGAGTCTTGTTGCCTGCAGCCATATCGCGTTCGCCCTGAAGAACGTGGATTTCAACAGATGGCTGATTGTCAGCAGCTGTGGAGAATACCTGCTTCTTTGTTGTTGGGATTGTTGTGTTTCTTTCGATAATCTTTGTGCAAACACCGCCGAGTGTTTCGATACCGAGGGAGAGAGGAGCAACGTCGAGGAGGAGAAGGTCCTTAACGTCACCAGCGAGAACACCAGCCTGGATAGCAGCACCGAGAGCTACGCATTCGTCTGGGTTGATGCCCTTGAATGGTTCCTTGCCTGTGATGTTCTTAACAGCTTCCTGAACAGCAGGGATTCTGGAAGAACCACCAACGAGGAGAACGCGGGAGATTTCGCTTGCAGCGAGACCGGAGTCGGAGAGAGCCTGCTTTACAGGGCCCATTGTAGCGGAAACGAGGTCAGCTGTGAGCTCGTTGAACTTAGCGCGGGAGAGTGTGAGGTCGAGGTGCTTAGGGCCTGTTGCGTCAGCTGTGATGTATGGCTGGTTGATGCTTGTTGTCATCATGCCGGAGAGTTCAATCTTAGCCTTTTCTGCAGCTTCCTTGAGTCTCTGCATAGCCATCTTGTCGCCCGCGAGGTCGATGCCTTCAGCAGCCTTGAATTCCTTGAGCATCCAGTTCATGATTCTTTCGTCGAAGTCGTCGCCGCCGAGACGGTTGTTACCAGCTGTTGCGAGAACTTCGATTGTGCCGTCGCCGATGGAGAGAACGGAAACGTCGAATGTACCGCCGCCGAGGTCGTAAACCATAATCTTCTGTTCGTTTTCCTTATCCATGCCGTATGCAAGAGCAGCAGCTGTTGGTTCGTTGATGATACGGAGAACTTCGAGACCTGCAATCTTACCAGCGTCCTTTGTAGCCTGACGCTGTGCGTCTGTGAAGTATGCAGGAACTGTGATAACAGCCTGAGTTACAGCCTGGCCGAGGAAGCTTTCAGCGTCCTTCTTGAGCTTGGAAAGCACCATAGCGGAGATTTCCTGTGGGGAATACTTCTTACCGTCGATATCTACTGTATAGTCTGTACCCATTTCTCTCTTGATGGAGCTGATTGTCTTAGTTGGGTTTGTAACAGCCTGTCTTTTTGCAACCTGACCTACCATTCTTTCGCCTGTCTTGGAGAAAGCAACAACGGATGGAGTAGTTCTTGCGCCTTCTGCGTTAGCGATAACGACAGCTTCGCCGCCTTCCATAACTGCAACGCAGGAGTTTGTTGTACCAAGGTCAATACCAATGATTTTAGCCATTTTATTTTGTCTCCTTATATAGATAATTTTTTGTTTTTATATATTGTAGGGTGCATTCACGAATGCACCGCGGACAACTCGTGAGTTGTCCCTACGAATTTTCACTAATTAAGCCTTCCACTTGAGGGGAAGGGGGACCGCTTTAGCGGTGGATGAGGTGTCTTAAACCTCGACTTTAGTTCGCAACCTTAACCATTGCGATTCTGATGATTCTGTCACCAATCTTGTAGCCCTTCTGGAAAAC
>JAFYNW010000047.1 GCA_017547995.1 Clostridia bacterium
GTGGAATACGATTACGAAAATAAGGTTGAGTACTACGTTGAGGGCGCCGCTTAACATAAGGAAGTAAAGCGGACGCTTTGTGTCGCCCTTGGCTCTGAGGACCGAGCCTCCGAAGAAATAGAGAATACCGAATACACCACCGAGGAAGTAAAGGCGCATATAGAGCACGCTCATATCGATGATGTCAGACGGTGTGCTCATAAGCTCGAGCATTGGTCTGGAAAGGAACCAGCCTGTTACCATCATCAATACACCACTCATTGCGGCCATTGTGATGGAGGTATGTACGGCTTTTTCTACTTTATGATGGTCCCCTGCCCCTAAGAAACGGGCGATGAGGACGTTACTGCCCATTGCCATACCGCTGAAAAGCGAGATGATAAGGAAGCAGAGGGAGCCTGTTGCGCCTACTGCCGCAAGGGCCTGCTGACCTGCAAACTTACCTACGATGACCTGGTCGGCCGCCTGGAAAAGAGTCTGCAGAAGATTTGTACACATAAGCGGGATAGCAAACAGCCAGATGTTTTTCATCAGATTGCCGTTAAGCATATCCACGCGGTTTTTAGATTTTACGGACAAAATAATCCTCCTTTGAAAGATGCGGAAACGAAAGCTATACTATTATATATTACATTTCTCTCATTGCGATTTCCTGAGCGCGCTCGTCAAGCTCTCTCGCCGCATTATAGCCCATCTTCTTATGACGGTTATTCATAGCGGCAACCTCGATGACGACAGCAAGGTTACGGCCCGGCTGCACAGGAATTGTGAGCGACGGCACCTTTACGCCGAGGATTTCTGTATAAGTCTGGTCGAGGCCGAGACGCTCGTACATCTTGCCTTCAATCCACTTTTCAAGGTTGATAACAAGCTCAACCTTTTCTGTAACCTTAACCGAGCCCATACCGAAAAGACGTCTTACGTCAACGATACCGATACCGCGGAGCTCGATGAAGTATCTGATGAGCTCAGGAGCCTTGCCGACGAGAGTCTTTGCAGACATCTTCTTGATTTCAACGGCATCGTCTGCGATAAGACGATGACCACGCTTGATAAGCTCGATGGCAGTTTCACTCTTACCTACGCCGCTGTCGCCGAGAAGGAGACAGCCTTCGCCGTATACTTCGATGAGAACGCCGTGGATTGTTGTTTCAGGGCCGAGCTGAGTACGGAGCCACGCACTCATTGCGTCGATGATGTTGGTAGGCATTTCTTCTGTGAAGGTCACGAGAATATTGTGCTTCTTCGCCATTTCGATAGCTTCTTCAAAAGGAGGCATACCGTGAGCGAAGATGATGATTGGAATACCGAAGGCAAAAAGGTCGTCAAATGCCTTTGTGCGCTGTTCGCTTGTCATTTTTTCAAGGTAGATATGTTCAACACCGCCGATAAGCTGGACACGGCCGCTGTCGAAGTTATCAAAAAAGCCTGTAAGCTGAAGAGCTGCACGGTTTACGCCCTCGTGGAATATCTTATAAAGCTCGTATCCATCCGGAGCATATTCTATCTTAAGATCAAATTCTTCGATAAGATCAATAACTTTAACAAAAGGCTGCATAATTTTCTCCTTTTCGTATATGGATTTATACCTTATATTATAATGTATATGCCTCATTTTTGCAACACAAATTATCGCTAATACTTTTTGTAATATATTTGAAATATTTTTTCAAAAACCTCTTGATTTTTTTGGAGAATTGTGTTATCATACTAAAAGTCGATTAGAAATAAAAAAATTATTTATAAGTACTATAGAGGAGGTGCGACATATGGCAAGATGTGAAATCTGCGACAAGGGCGTTACATTCGGCATTAAGGTTTCCCATTCCCACAGAAGAACAAACAGAACTTGGAAGCCTAACGTAAGAAGAGTTAAGGCTATCGTGGCGGGAACTCCTACACATATCAATGTTTGTACACGTTGTCTCCGTTCTGGCAAGGTTACAAGAGCTAACTAATTGCAAAACAGACCTCGCAGTTTTTCTGCGGGGTTTTTTGTTTTTCATTTTTCGTTAACTGTACAATATTTATGCCAGATATTATTTTTTCGGTATTCTTACATTAGTTCAGCTGTTATCATTTATCTCCTGTTTTTAGTGAGATTATTGCCTCAAAAGTTGATTTTTTGACACCCTGAGCTTTCAGGGTGTCTTTTTTTACCCTGTAGGTTGCTTTCAACTTTTATAATTTAATTGTATATTAAGCACAGTGGGTAATTTACTAAGAGAAACAGAGGTGTATTAAAAATGGAACTCGATCTCCACGCGATCGGCAAAAGAATCAGAACACAGCGCGAAATGCTTGGCTACAGCCGCGAAAAGCTTGCGGAATATCTCAGCGTAACACCAAAGTTCTGCTCAGATATCGAACTTGGCCTCAAGGGCATGAGCATGCAGACTCTCTGCAATATGTCCGGTATCCTCAATGTTCCTGTTGACTATATTCTTTTCGGTACAGAAACGAATGCGGCTTACACAGGCATTATCAGACTTCTCTCTCAGCTTGAGCCTGAATCTCTCAAGTATGCTGAAGAAATCCTCAAGAACTTTGTTCTTGCTACAACAGACCATCTTGAGCGCATCAGAAAAGAAAAGGGCGCTAACTAATCCCGATAATACAGGCAGTCATTATGGCTGCCTTTTTTGCTGCATAAAAAAGGCTCTCCTTCGCGGAAAGCCTTTTATTTTTTACGCTTCGTTTATCATTTTTTCGAACTCTTCTTCTGTCAGCACAGGAATGCCAAGCTCGTTTGCCTTCTTGAGCTTTGAGCCTGCGTCCTCGCCTGCCACAACGTAGCTTGTCTTTTTGGAAACAGAGCCTGTTGCCTTGCCGCCCATCTTTTCGATGAGTGCTGTGATTTCGGTACGGCTGTATTTGCTCAGCGTACCCGTCACAACGAAGGTCTTGCCCTTGAGCAGGTCGAGAGCCTTTTCTTCCTTGCTTGTCATATCTACGCCGGCTTCCTTAAGCTTTTCGATAAGGTCGGCACCCTGCTGCGAGGTCAGCCATGCAATAAGGCTGTCGGCCATCTTTTCACCGAAATCGTAGATGCTTGTCAGCTTTTCCTTGTCTGCCGCCATAAGCTCATCGATATCAGCGAAATTCTGCGCAAGTACCTTTGCCGCCTTCTGGCCGATAAGGTCGATGCCCAGGCCGAAGAGAAGCTTTGCGAGGCCGCGTGACTTGCTGTTTTCGATGGCATTTATAAGATTTTCTGCCGATTTTGCACCCATTCTGTCGAGCTGAGCTACGTCCTGAGGGCTGAGCTTATACAAATCGGCCTGATTTCTGATAAGACCACTTTCAAGCAGAAGGTCGATTCGTGCTTCCGAGAGGCCTTCGATATCCATTGCCGCACGGCTTGCGAAATGGGTCAGCTTACGGGAAAGCTGAGCAGGACATTCTGCGCCCGTACATTTGATTGCCGCCTGCTCCTCATCCACTCTGACCTCTGCACCGCAGACCGGACAATGTGTCGGCATTTCAAATACCACCTCCTCGCCCGTGCGCTTGCTTGTATCGACGCGGACAACTTCAGGGATGATATCCCCTGCCTTGCGGACGATGATTGTATCGCCGATGCGGATATCTTTTTCGCGGATAAAGTCGAGATTATGGAGTGTAGCGCGGGAAACGCTTGTGCCGGCAAGACGGACTGTGTCAAACTCGGCATTAGGCGTAAGCACGCCTGTGCGTCCCACCTTTATAGGAATATCACGCAAAATCGTAGGCTTTTCTTCAGGCGGATACTTATAAGCCACCGCCCAGCGAGGCGCCTTTGCAGTCGAGCCCATTTCGTTTCTGATATCGAAATCGTCCACCTTGATTACGATGCCGTCGATATCGAAATCGAGAGTGTAGCGTTCTGTGCCAACCTTTTCGATAAAGGCCAGAACCTCGTCGATATTGCCCGTTTTAAGGCGTGGAGAAACTGTTTTAAGACCGAGTGACGTAATCAGCTCAAGGCCTTCCTCGTGGCTGAAAATGCCCATCTGAGCGCTGTTCTGCAGATTGAAGCAGAAGATGGAAAGCTTTCTTTCCGCGCATATTTTACTGTCGAGCTGA
>JAFYNW010000421.1 GCA_017547995.1 Clostridia bacterium
AAAAGCCTTGACAGCCTTATCGAGATTTATCATAATCAGACCTCCCTTTGCCGCTCTGGTATTTTCTATAATAAAATTATACCCTTAGTGAAGCTGATTGTCAAACAAATGCTTGATTTTTCCCAACAATTCGACGCTTCTGAATCGCAGGGCGTAGATTTCCCCGTCCTTCATGATAATTCCCACGTCATTTTCGGTAAGTCCGGCATCACGCGCCACATCGCTGACAGTTTTCCCTGCAAGAGGGGCGCAGAGGGGCGGAAACAATACGCACCACCAGTTTTCGCCCTTGCCCTCGCCTATTTCCACACGGACAGCATCATAATACCCTGCAGGAATGGCAAAGCCATCGTAGGTACGGGTGTCGAAATACATATTGGTGAAGCTTGCCTTTGCTTCGTAGGTGAAGCCTTCGTTTTCTATCGTTTCACGGGCGATATCTTCGATTTTCTCAAGGAGGGCATCGTCGATTTTGTCCTTGCTGTATCCACCTTCCAGGATGTCGGTATTGCTTATGATGGCATCGCGGACCTTGATTTTCAGCATCTGGTCTTCGTACGAATCGGAATTGGCAAGAATGTGCAGACGGGTGATGCTGTCCTGCAGATTATTGGCGGTCGAATAAGCCACAAGGCTTGTCAGCCAGAATAAAAGCATGAATATAAGTATAAGTCTTTCCTTTTTCATAATTGCTCCTTTGGTTTAATCAATCGGCGGACGGGCAATGCCCGCCCCTACAAAATTGTACAAACGTCACATTTTCGTTATTGCCCGAAAAAATCCCGTTTATGCAATTGCAATTAAAAAACATTTGTGATAGTATAATATTATAAATAAATTAACCAAACAGGAGGCTATCATGAAAGAAAAAGTCAAGGCTTATATCGAATCCATCAAGGATGAGCTTATCACACTTTCCCACAACATCCACGCTAACCCTGAAATCGCATTCACAGAATATAAATCATCGGCATTCATCGTCGACGTGCTGAAAAATCACGGCTTTGAGGTTGAATACCCTTATGCAAACGTTGAAACTGCCTTCAAGGCTACTAAAAAAGGCAAGGCTGACGGCCCTAAGATTGCAATTCTTGCAGAATATGACGCGCTCCCTGAAATCGGCCACGCTTGCGGCCATAACGTCATCGCGACCTGCTCGACAGGCGCATTCCTCGCTGTAAGCGAAATCATTGACAACTACGATGGCGAGGTTTCCATCATCGGTACACCTGCTGAAGAAGCAGGCGGCGGCAAGATTCACATTCTCAACAACGGCGGCTTCGACGGCTTTGAATATGCTCTTATGATGCATCCATCCTCCGGCAAAAAGGGTCTTGTCAACCGCGGCGGCCGTGCGGCGACTTCCGTCACTGTCGAATTCTTCGGCAAGGCTGTCCATTCCTCCGCCCCTGCACACGGCATCAATGCACTCAACGCAATGATTAAGCTTTTCAACAACATCGATATGATGCGCCCTACATTCCATCCACAGAATAACGTCAACGGCATCATCGTAAACGGTGGCTCGGCTGCCAACGCTATCCCTGACTATACAAAGGCTCTCTTCTCACTCCGCGCTGAAACTCTCATCGAGCTGAAGAAGCTTGCTGAATGTGTCAAGAAGTGCGCTGCGAATGCGGCTGACTTTGTGGGCGCGAAGTTTGAAGTTCACGTAGGCGATATGTATGCAGAGCGTTATCCAAACCTCCCTATGTGCCTTGCTTTCAAGGACAACTGCGAAGAATTGGGTATGCCTATGGACGTTGCAAAGCCTGGCGGAATGTACGGCTCCTCCGATATCGGCAACGTTTCCATCAAGATGCCTGCTATCCACGACTATATCCCACTTTGCGATGACGGCATCCCAAGCCATAACAGAGCTTACACAGAGCAGACTGACAAGCCTCGCGCAGACGAAATCTGCCTCCTCGGCGCAAAGGCTATCGCAATGACAGTCATCGACATCCTGGAAAAGCCTGAATTCAGAGAAGAAATCTATAAGTACTTCAACGAACAGATTCCTGAAGAATATAAGGAATAAAATAAAGCCTTCTCAAGCCTCCCCTTTTCAGGGGAGGCTTTGTTTTTATATTTCATTCTCACCCCTATAGTACATTAAAACGGTCATACAATAGTTAAATCAGCCTTACTTTTGTATATAATATCGATAAACACATAAAGAATATGAATTTTAGGTTCACATTAAATTTACAATTTATATTAAAATGTTTGTGTATATCATATTGACAAATCCAAAAATATACTATACTATGTAGGTGAAAGCATACGAAGCCAAACCCATTTCAGAATCGTAACCGTCGCCCGATGTTTCTCTAAGAAAAGAGAAGGCTATGAAGAAGAAATTCGTTTCCCTTTTGCTTGTTGCATCATTCATGTTGTCTATGATGCCGGTTTACGCAGTTGACCTTTCGTCAACAAAACTCACAGAAGTGTCCGCAGAATATGGTCTTACGGCAGAAGACAATATGCGTTTCTTCAAAAAAGGAGATTGGATGTTGTCTGTCGCTTACGAGAACGGCTCAACAATATATGTAGCCGCTAACAAAGATGGTACTGTCTATCAGAAAGTCGTAGATAATCTTCCTGTTACTCGAATTGATGTATCAAATATTCTAGAAATATTTGATACTTTATTTGCTTTAGGAAAAGAATATGATGTTTTCAACATTAATATAAACACTGTTGAAAGCAGAAATAACTATCATTACGAAGAAAAAATGGACGATATGCTTAGGTATCGTGAGGGTTCAGGTTATGACAACTATGAGTTGTGCACAAAAACTTATCAAGGGAAGACCTTCACAGTAAAAGAAACCAAAGATATTATGTGGGTTGTGTCAAGTGATAATATAGAACTTGAATTTGAAACCGGGCTTACAATTATAGCCGCCATCACTTTGTGGTCACTACATGTTCCTACAGTTGTATATGAAGAATCTTGGGAAAACTTAGAACGTATACTTCTCTTTGGTGGAGCGGTAGGTGGTTACATTCTTTCTAATATCGTAGTTAAAACATGCTATGGCTCGGCTGTTTCAATACGAGAAGTATATACACCAGGTGTAAACTATCACATAGGTACAACTTCTAAATCAAATGAGTATACTTTTTTCTATACTCCAAGTAGAACAATCGTCGAAGGTGAGAATCCATCTATGACTTTTACACATACCATTTACCAGCATGGTGAAGGATATTTTAATAACTTAGACTCTCAGATAATTG
>JAFYNW010000422.1 GCA_017547995.1 Clostridia bacterium
CACGGCAAGCACATGCCTCTCGGCACAGACACTATGATTCCTGACAAAATCGCAGAGCTTATCGACAAACAGAGCGACATTCTCATCGCTCCGACTATAAATTACGGCGCAACTGACGACCTCGTCGGCTTCCCTGGCACAGTTTCTCTCGGCGTTGAAGGTCTTATCGTGCTTTTGCGCACTATCGTTGACCAGCTTTACCGCTACGGCTTCCGTCACTTTATGATTCTCAACGGTCACGGCGGCAACTCGGCTTCCATTCAGGCTGTCGGTATGCATCTTTACCGCAAGGGCGCATATCTTGCAAACCTCAACTGGTGGCTTATGGCTGGCCAGCTCAATCCTGAATGGGCAGGCGGTCACGGCGGCGCAGAAGAAACTGCAGGCGTGATGGCTGTCGACCCAAGCCTTATCAAGCACGAATATATCGGTCTCGACGAAGGCATCAAAAATGACGTTTCCGACGAATTGCCATCGGGCGCATGGACTAACGTTGTATTCAAGGGCGCAAACGTTGTTATCCCACGTGAAATCAAGGATATCACAGACCACGGCTGGCTTGCTCACTCCTTCAAGAATGACCAGCCAACACGCGCTAACGAAACATGGGGCAAGGAAATGCTCGAAACTGTTGCAAAGTACATCGCAGAATTCGGCGAAGTATTCGGCAAGGCAGAGCTTCCTCCTGTTATTGAATAATAATATTCCGTGCACAATCCTGTAGGGGAGTCGCTTGCCGCTCCCGCCTAAATACCACTTTCATCAGAAAGGAAACACCACAATGAATGAAGTTATCAGACAGCTTATGGACAGAAAGTCTGTAAGAGTTTATACAGACCAGGAAATTTCCCAGCATGACAAGGAGCTCATCCTCCATTCCGCTATGCAGGCTCCTACTGCGGGCAATCAGCAGATGTACACAATCATCGACGTCACAGACCAGGCTCTCAAGGATGCTCTCGTCAAGACTTGCGACAATCAGGCATTCATCGCAACAGGCAAGATGGTGCTCATCTTCTGTGCTGACTACCAGAAGTGGTACGATGCATTTGAAGCGGCAGGCTGTCAGCCACGTCTCCCTGCTGAAGGCGACCTTATGCTCGCTGTATGCGATACAATGATTGCGGCACAGAATGCTGTCGTTGCAGCTGAATCTCTCGGCATCGGCTCCTGCTATATCGGTGACGTTATGGAAAACTGCGAAGAACAGCGCAAACTTCTCAATCTTCCTGAATACGTTTTCCCTGTTGGTATGCTTGTTTTCGGCTATCCAACACAGCAGCAGATTGACAGAGTGAAGCCATTGCGTGCTGACCTCAAGCATATCGTTCACGAAAACTCCTATCGCAAGATGGAAGCAGACGAGCTGAAGGAAATGCTCTCCAACAAGACGCTCAACATCAGCTACGAGGACTGGATTCACGCTTTCTGCAAGAGAAAGTATAACTCCGATTTCTCACGCGAAATGTCCCGCTCAGTTGCAAAATATATCGAAAGCTTCAAATCAAACAGATAAAAAATAATTAAAGCCACCCGTTTGGGTGGCTTTTTTATTCTTATTGATAGCGTAGTCTGCTCAATGGGGAGAGCGAAGCGACGTTACGCTTTGCCGAAATAGCCCTTGAGGAATCTCCACGTATCTGCAAAGCTTTCGTTCTTTGTCTTCTTGACGTCATAGCCCATAATCTTACATACCTTCTGGAAGCAAGGACCGCCGCAGAGTACTGCGAGAAGTGTGCCGATGCCGAATTCACCGCCGAGGATAAGACCACCAAGTGTGAAAGCAAATGCTTCGAGAATCATACGGCATACGCCGACAGAGAATGGAAGACGCTTTGTTACAACGAGCATAAGGGAGTCACGAGGACCGGAGCCCATCTGTGCGGACATATAGACGTAAAGACCGATGCTGTTGATTACGATGGCAATAAGGCAGATTGGAATCTGGAACCAGATGTTTTCGATTCTTGGCAAAAGACCGAGAGCTGCGTTGAGGTTTACAAACATATCTGTAAATCTGCCGATGAGAAGAGCGTTGAGCACTGTACCGATGCCAAGCTTTTCCTTTGCAATAATGTCTATAAGCAGAATAATGATGCCGATTGTTGTATTAGCCTGGCCGATTGTGATGCCGATTGTCTTGGAAAGGCCGTCATTGAGAACGTTCCAAGGATTAAGAGCACCGACCTGCTTTGTAACTGCGATACCAAATCCGATGATGATAAAACCAACGATAGTCTGCAGAATTTTGAGTATTCTTTCTTTCATTTCTTCCTCCATATTTTTCTTTCTCTACTTATAATTCTACCAAAATCGACAAGATTAGTCAACCCAAACATTATATAATATTATATCCCCGTTTACATTAAGCAGGGCAGGCCGAAGGCAAAACAAAAGCCTCCGTAGTGGAGGCTTTTTCTTATATATTCTTCATTATTTCGTCGGGTTTCATGCCTTTTCGGCTCATTTCCATAACCTTATGCAGTGGCCCGTAAGCATGGTCGAAATACTTTTTAAGGCCCTTGCAGAGATAATACTGCCCGTTTTCGCCAAATCTGTCCTTCGGGCATCCGCCGTTGCAGACCTTGAGATGAGGGCAAGCCTTACATTCTTCGCTCAGACTGTCCTTCTTCATATTGCCGAAGTCGGTCTGTCTTTGTGACTGCGCAAGCTTTGCCAGATTATCACCCATAAGATTGCCCAGACGATGCTCGTTATCGACAAAATGGTCGCAGGAATAGATACTGCCGTCCTCCTCGCACACCAAAACCTGACCGCAGGTTTCAGCCATGTGGCACACAGCCGCCTTGCCGCCTGCCCATACCTTTGCCGTTTCGGCGAACATCTGCACGTCGCACTTGCCTAAATCATTGTGAATCCATTCATCGAATACATCGCACAGAAAATCACCATAGCCTTCAGGGCTGACCGAAATCGGGTCAATATCACCCTTTTCATCCACAACAATGACGGGAATAAACTGAATCCACCCCGTATCAAGCTGACGAAGGGCACGATAGACCTCCTTCGGACGCTTTACCGTTTCAGCATTGACTGTGCAAAGCAAATCGGGCATAATATCGTGGGATTTGAGCCTCTGCGCCGCCTTATAAATGCGGTCAAAGGTCGGATTTCCGCCCTTGTCGCGTCGGTTTTTATCGTGAGTCAGCTTATCGCCATCGATGGAAAGTCCCACGTCGAAGCGGTTTTCCTTAAGGAATCTGCACCATTCATCATTCAGGATAAGTCCGTTTGTCTGCAGATTATTCCACGCCTGCTTGTTTTTCGGCAGATGCTTCTTTTCAAGCGCCACCACCTGCTTATAAAAGTCAATCCCCGCAAGAGTAGTCTCACCGCCATGCCAGACGAATGACACAACAGGGCCTTCATTTGCCTCGACGGTATTTTTGATAAGCTTTTCAAGCAGAGCAAAGCTCATCCTCGTCTGCTTCTTGCTGGAGGAATACTGCCCCTTTTCAAGATAATAGCAGTAGGCGCAGCTCATATTGCACCTTGAGCCGACAGGCTTTGCGATGACAGCGATATCCTTTGACATTTTTGCTCCTATTTCAGATATTTTTCGAAGAATTCGAAGCATTTATTCCATGAATCCATGGCCTGCTCCACTCTGTATGCCGTTCTGTCATGGGACCAGAAAGCGTGTCCCGCCCCATCGTAACGGTGGAATTCATAGTTTTTGCCCAACTTTTTCAGCACCTCTTCAAGAATATCAACCTCCTGAGGAGTTGGATTCTTGTCCTCGTTGCCGAAGATACCGAGAAGCGGACATTTCAGTCCTTCCGCATAGTCAATCGGCGCCACAGGCTTGGATGGTGTAAGCTTTTCAGGCTCGCACACCACACCGCCGCCCCAGAGGTCGACAGCCGCGTCGACACCGTCAAGGGTACAGGCCGCAAGGAAGGTGTGTCTGCCGCCCGAGCACATACCGATAACGCCAACCTTGCCGTTGGCATTGGTCTGATTTCTCAGGAAGCTGAGAGACGCATCCGTGTCCGCCATAACAGAATCATCGTGGACGATGCCTGCCTCCCTCATGCGTGTGGAAACCTCTGTAGGTGTGCCGTCGCCGAAATCCGCATAGATATCAGGACAAAGCACGCTGTAGCCGTGTTCTGTAAATCGTCTTGCCGCTTCTCTGCACATTTCATCCCATCCCGGCATGTGCGGAATCAGGACGATGCCCGGAAACGGACCGTCTCCGATTGGTCGGGAATAATAGGCCTGAATAAACTTATCCTCGTGGGCTTTGATGCGGATGGTTTCTGCAATCATGCCGCTGTAAGCCGACGTCTTGAAGCTGTTCCACATAAGAGGTCCTCCCTTTATAATATTTATGGCTTTATTATACCATAAACGGTCAGTCTCTTCAAGTTTTCATATTGAAAGTTGCATTTTTACGATTTTATAGTATAATTATTACAGCAATCTGAAAGAGGTATTTTATGTCGGAAACCAAATCATGCTATGCATATATGCTGGAATGTGCTGACGGCACTTTTTATACAGGCTGGACGAATGACCTTGAAAAGCGTCTCAAGGCTCACAACGAGGGCAAGGGCAGCAAATATACCCGCACGCGCACCCCTGTGCTTCTCGTCTACCACGAAAGCTTTGAAACCAAGCAGGAAGCCATGCGGAGAGAATATGCAATAAAGCAGCTGACAAAGCAGCAGAAGCTCAAGCTTATAGGAAAATAAATATCCACCCGCATAGCGGGTGGTTTTTCTTTTTCGGGCATAGCCCTATACGA
>JAFYNW010000048.1 GCA_017547995.1 Clostridia bacterium
AGTAACCCACCCCATTCTGTCCATTTGTGAGGAACGAACACACAAGGGGGTCCAGGGGGGCTCCCCCTGGGCAAGGGGTCCGGGGGTTTCTTGCACTCCCGGGGCATCTTTGGTTCTCCGACGCCGAGTGGCGGCGTACCTATTTAATCACCCGGGGTCCCCATTGAACTTGTTCAATGGGGTGAATCACATAAAGAACACGTCGTAGACGAACCGAGCCTTGCGCTCGGCTGAAATCTTTCCTTGCAATATAAACTTTGCCTCAGAATGACGTGCAGAGTATGTTCCGGTTACTACTCATCCACCGCTAAAGCGGTCCCCCTTCTCTTACAAGAGAAGGCTTAATTCTAGCGTGCCATTTCCCAGAGGACGATGGCCGCTGCGATGGATGCGTTGAAGGACTGTGCCGACTTGATTGGGATGATGATATGTCCGTCGGAGCCGTCGAGGACCTCCTGACAAACCCCTCTCGCTTCGTTGCCGATGATGGCAACTGCAGTGGAAAGGTCGACCTCTCTGATATCCGTCGCCTTGTCCGAGAGTGCTGTGGCGTAAATCTTCATATTTTTTGCGTCCGCGTGGCATCTCAGGGCATCGAAGGTCATCTTGACAGGCTTGATGCGGAAGATACTGCCCATTGTTGCGCGGACTGTCTTTGGATTATAAACGTCAACACAGTCACCGAGGAGGACGATATTTTTGATGCCCAGGCCTTCGGCTGTACGGATGATTGTGCCCATATTGCCGCTGTCGCGTACGTTGTCGAGAGCGAGGATTGCCCCCTCACCGAGAATCGCTTCCTCTTCCTGCTTGACGAGGAAGATAACGCCCTGCGGAGTCTTGACGTCGCTCATATGCTCGATGAGCTTTTCAGGCACGAGATATTTTTCAGGGCAGGAGACACCACTCACGATGCTCTCGTGCTCGGCTGAAAAATAGATTTCTGTGATAACTGCCCCCGAAGAAGCGGCTTCTTTCAGGTTTACAATGCCTTCACCGACGAAAACACCCTGATTTTTTCTGTGCTTTCTGTCGGCAACAAGCTTTACCACGTTTTTGATTTTATTGTTATCTTTACTGCTTATTTCTTTAATCATTAGTCCAAATTCTGGATATCGTCGTTGGCTCCGACGACAACCAGTATATCTCCTGCTTTAATTACGTAGTCGGGCGATGGTGTGACAGACACCGTTCTGCCGTCCTGAGTTTTGATTGCCAGAATATTTATGCCGTAACGGGCGCGTACGTCCAGCTTTTTAATCGAATTGCCAATCCATTTCTTCGGTGTGGCAGTTTCGATTACGCTGTAATTGTCGCCGATTTCGATATAATCGATGATGTTGCCCGAGGAAAGAGTCTGTGCAAGGCGGACACCCATATCGCTTTCAGGGAAGACGATGCGGTCTGCGCCGATTTTCTTGAGCACCTTGACGTGCAGGTCTGTATTGCCCTTGGAGATGACGTCGCGGACACCCATTTCCTTGAGCATAAGCGTTACAAGGATGTTATCCTGAATATTTTCCGAAAATGCCACGATGGCATGGTCAAAGTTTCGCGCACCGATGGAGCGGAGCACGTTTTCGTCTCTTACGTCGGCGACAAGGGAGTGTGTGACGTAGTCGGCAATGCGCGCGACTGTGTCCTCGTCCTTATCGACGGCCATAACCTCGTGACCCAGCCTGAAAAGCTCCTTTGCAAGAGCCTCACCGAATCTGCCAAGGCCGATTATGAGAAAAGATTTCATGGATTTCTCCTTTCAAGTTGTTATCACCTGAGGTGATGCGATATTCGGCTTTGCCGAGCGATATATAAATGCGATATATCCATAAATGAATGCGATATATTTCCCTGCGGAAAATGATGTGGTGTGCTTCGCACGATTGAATAGGGCGCACTGCATGCTTTCGGGAGCAGCAAGCGGCTCCCCTACGGAAACGTAGGGACAAATCACGATTTGTCCGCGGGACGTCGGGGGCGCCGTCCCCTACGTTAAAACTAAATGTGCTCCGCAAGTGAAGAAATGAAGCACACTTCGTGCATGAAGTGTTCCTGCGGAACGGTGTTGTATCTCCGATGGATTGAATAAGGCGCACTGCGTGCTCTCGGGAGCAGCAAGCGC
>JAFYNW010000423.1 GCA_017547995.1 Clostridia bacterium
ATGCTTCTCGCCTGCAAATATTGCTCAGGCATCGAGGATGACGTACATTATTCGGCCTTTGAGCACCTTAAAAACGAAAAGGCAGAGCAGTTTGAAAATATCGAAAGCATCAAGGCAGGCAAGCGCGGTCCTATCGTGTCACGTGACGTAATAAGAGGACTCTACGGCAAAACCGCCAACCTTTCTGCATCCCGAATTGAAAAAATCAAGAGCTGTCCGTTTGCATATTTTATGGAATACGGTATGCGTGCAAAGGAACGCAAACGCATCGATGTCGATGCCAATAGCGTCGGCTCGTTTATGCACGAACTTGTTGAAAATGCCGTCAAGTCCTATATTGAAAAGGGCAGGGAAAATCTTGAAGACGCCATCAGAGCCTCGGCAGAAACCTACATTTCCCGCGTCATGAAGGAAGGGGAAATGACGGCGAAGCTCCGCATTATTCTGGAAAATATTGTTAAAAATTCCTATAGCATAATCGAAAGCATCATCGATGAAATCGAAAAGTCCGACTTCAAGCCTATGTTCTGCGAGCTCTCCTTCGGCGAGGGCGGTGTGGACGGCTATTCCTTCGAAAGAAACGGTCTCACCGTCAACATCAACGGCAAAATCGACCGTGTCGACGGCTTCGTCAAGGACGGCACACTTCATCTCAAGGTTGTCGACTATAAGACGGGCAAGAAAAAGTTCCGCATTTCCGACATAATCTACGGCCTCAACATCCAGATGTTCCTCTATATGATGATGCTGAGCGAAATCAAAAACATCGGCATCCGGCAGGGCGACGAGCGCAAGGCGGCGGCAGTTATGTATATTCCGCTTCGCACCGAGTATTCCGATAAGGCCGACCCGTCTGCCAAGCGCGAGGGCTACGTCATCGACGAAGAGGATATCATGGAGGCCCTTGAGCACAGCAAGGACGGTAAATTCTCATATATTCCGGTCAAGCTCAAGAAGGACGGCACCTTTGCCGCCACATCATCGGTGCTCAGTTCGGCTCAGTTTGCCGACGTATTCCGAAAAATCAAGGACCATCTCAATGAGATTGCCGATATGATTAACACAGGCCACATCGAAGCTCAGCCGTATATCCAGAGCGAGGAGCACAATGCCTGCAAATATTGTCCGTACGGCGAAGCGTGTGCCTTCGATGAAAGCAACAGCAAGGATAAAATGCGAAAAATAAAGAATCTGCCTGATAAAACAGCGCTTACAGAAATGGAGGAGGGAAAATAATGGCTGACGTAAAGTTTACAACCGACCAGAATAACGCCATCGTGACCAACGGCACACCCCTCATCGTTTCCGCGGCGGCAGGCTCAGGCAAAACAGCCGTCCTCGTCGAGCGCGTTATGCGAATGATTCTCGAGGGCGGTGTCAACGTGACCGACCTTATCGTCGTTACCTTCACAGAAGCGGCGGCCAGCGAAATGCGCTCCAAAATCACAACTGCAATCCTTGAGCGCCTTGAAAACGACCCTAAAAATACACGACTCAAGCGTCAGCTTTCCCTGATGCCGAGAGCGAAAATCCAGACCGTCCATTCATTCTGCAGCAGTCTTATCAAGGAAAACTTCCACAGGCTGGGCATTTCCTTCGATTTCTCCCTTATCGACGAGGGCGACAAATCTGAGATGCTGAGCGAGTGCTTAGATGCAGTTATGGAAGAGGAATACGCTCATTTTGGTGAAGACGATGAGTTCAAAGCGGCATTCGATAACTTCTCCACAGACAGAGGCGACAGAGACCTGCGTAATATTGTTCTGGAATTATATGGAAAATTGCGAAGCGACATGTCGCCGAAAAAATGGCTTGAGGAAACGATAGCCGAAACCTATGCCAACAATGCCGAAGACATCGAAGAAACAAGCTGGGGCGCTTTCCTCATCAGCGAAGCCAGGGACATCCACGACTATGCATACTCCCGCCTCAAGGCAGGCTATGAGGAGCTTGTCACAGTGCCTGAGGTGGAGGAAAAGTATGGCGATGCCTTCCGCGCGCTTCTCGAATACGGTGAAAAACTCTCACCACAATTTGGAAAAAACTGGGATGATATCTATAACGTGCTGACAGAAATCCCTGAGGCGAAAATGAAATCCTGCCGCTATGGTGATAAGGAATTTCTCGAAAAAATGAAGGGCATCAGAACCTATTATTCCGACTCCATCAAGAAAATCCGCGATGGATATATCTCGTCAAGTGGTGAAACTGTTGTAAAGGAAAATAACATTACAGCACCGATTATACGTGGAATATGTAAGCTTACGATGAAGCTTGAGAAGGCTTTTGACGAAGCCAAGAGAGAAAAGAATCTCCTCGATTATTCCGACCTTGAGCACATGGCTCTCGCCCTGCTCTATAACGAGGAAACGGGCGAAACGACAGATATTGCCAAGCGTATTTCCGAGGAAACCTACGAGCTTCTCGTCGACGAATTCCAGGATACCAACGAAATCCAGGACGTGATTTTCCGTTGCATCGAGCCGAAAAACGGCAACGTATTTTTCGTCGGCGACGTCAAGCAGAGCATCTATAAATTCCGCCTTGCCGACCCTTCCATCTTCATCGAGAAGTATAAGGAGGCGGCCGATATTGGTTACGAAGGCGAAAAATCCCGCATCAGAATCGACCTCAATAAAAACTTCCGCTCGGCAAATCCTGTGCTTTCAAGCACAAACTTTGTCTTTGAGCATATTATGACAGACAGCTTCGGCGGTCTTGACTACGATGAAAAGCAGAAGCTTTATCTCGGTGCAAGCTACGAAACTTCCTATCCGTCCGAGGTCAATATCATCGATATGAAGCTTCGTGATGAGGATGCCGATGAAGAAAAGGCAATTCAGGCCGAAGCACGCTTTACGGCAAGCCGCATCAGAGAGCTTTGCGAAACCATGGAAATCGAAACGAGAGACGGCAAACGCAAGGCCCGTTATTCCGACTTTGCCATCCTGCTCAGCTCCTATTCAAATAAGGTAAGCACCTTCCAGTATGAGCTCAACCGTTTCGGCATTCCTTGCGCCGTTTCCAAAAAGGAAAACTTCGCAAAGCGAAGCGAAATCCTTGCGGTTATGTCGCTGCTCAAGGTCATCGACAATCCTTATCAGGACATTCCGCTTGTGGCAGTCATGCGCTCGTATATGTACGGCTTTACTCCTGACGAAATCGCGCAGACACGCATCGGCAACAAAAACGGCTATCTATACGAGGGCCTCGTCAAGCTTGCTGAAACCAACGAAAAGGCGCAGAAGCTCATCGAAAGCCTTGAAAAATATCGTTATATGGCGAAGAATATGCCGGTTTACCGCCTCATCGAAGCAATTTACGATGAGCATAAGCTGAGCTGGTTTTTCTCGGGTCTTGTTGACGGTCCGTCAAGAAGGGAAAACCTCGAGCTCCTTCTCGGTCATGCCGAAAACTACGAAAAGAACGGCTACAAGGGCCTTTTCCGCTTCATAACTTACTTTGAAAACAAGTTCAAAAATCAGGCTGAGGAAAGCACAATCGTCACCGAAGGCGTGCAGATTATCAGCATCCATAAGTCCAAGGGGCTTGAATACCCTGTCGTAATCCTGCCCGACCTTGCCAAGCGCTTCAATACGCAGGACCTTAGCAAGAGCGTCCTCTTCCACGATAAGCTGAAAATTGGCATCAAATACCGCGATGACGACAATATGACGATAAACAGCAGTCAGCTGTATAACGCGCTGAAAATCAAGATGCAGAAGGAGCTGACCGAGGAGGAAATGCGTAAGCTTTACGTTGCGATGACACGCGCAAAGCAGAAGCTCGTCATGGTCATGTCCCTGCCGAATGCCGAAAAGAAAATCAAGGAATGGGCAGAGGACAGCTGGTACGGTGTTTCGCCGACAGTTGCGGCAAGCACAACCTCATTCGCGCAGTGGCTCATCTATGCCTACATCCATCACCCTGATGCAAATATCCTCCGTGGCTACACAGGTCTTTCCATGCCGCTCATCGAAGACTGCGACGAAAAAATGGATTTCCACGTGATTTCTCCTGACGATATCGTTATGCCTGATAAGGATGAAGGCCGAATCGATGATAAGGATAAATTACAGAAAATGGAATTGCCATCCTGGTTTGACAAGCCTTATGAGCACGAAAACCTGACAGTCCTTCCATCCAAGCTTTCGCCTACTATGCTCAAGGAACTTCGCGGTGAAAATAAGGAATATAAGCCAGTTGTAAAGGGAGAGGACTTTGCAGTTGGCGGAGTCGATAAGGGCAACGCAGTCCATCATTTCATGGAACTTTTCGACTTTGAAAGTTGGAAGCACGGCGAGTATATTGAGGAAATAAAGTCGCGCACTGCCGCCCTCCTCGATGAAGAGGAAAGAGCGCTCCTCGATAACGATGCCATCGATGCATTCTTCTCGAGTGATATCGCACAGCTTATAAAAAATGCTGATACAATCCGCAAGGAAACCCAGTTTGCCGCTCTGTTTACTCCAAAGGAGCTTGGTCTTTCGCAGGACAAAACCGACACAGTCGTAATGAATGGTGTCATCGACCTTATGCTGGAAACCGACGAGGGCATCATCATCGTCGACTATAAGACCGACAGAAAATGGGCACAGCCTCGCGTTATGGCAAGCGTCCATAAGGAGCAGGTTGAAATCTATGCAAAAGCGGCCGAAAAGACTTATGGCAAGCCGGTTATCGCAAAATATATCTTCCTCTTTGACGTCAACACAGCGGTCGAAATATAAGAAAAAGCCACTCAAACGAGTGGCTTTAATTTTTTATCTCTTTTTCTTTCCGAAGGATGGCTTCTTGCCAGGCTTGTTTGGTTTGTTTGGCTTGTTGTGAGGCTTGTCAGCCTTGTTGTTTTTCGCCTTGCCGCCGACGTAAAGCTCACAATGCACAGGCTTACTGCCGATTCTCAGATTGCCGAGAGAGTCAATCATCTCGAAAACAAGGTCCTTCGGCACTTCAACGAGAGTATGGTCGTCAAAAATGTCGATTTTGCCAATCATTTCCCCGGAAATCCCCGTTGCACCTGCGATAGCCGCAAGAATCGTGTGAGGCTGAGCCTTGTGCTTCTTGCCGATGGAAATGATGAGCTTTTCAGATTCCTTGCTGTGATTCTTCGCCTTCATATCTGTCGAGCCGGAGAGAGTCTTTGCCTCTTCAGGACGGGACATATCGCCATCAAAGCAAAGCTGCATAGCCGCCGCCGCGATATCCTCAGGGGAATAGCCCTCGTTCATAAGAGCTTCGACAGCCTTCTTATATTTACCTTCGATACGGCTGCCAAGAGCCTGACGCATATTATCCATAATATCTCCCTTGATGGCGGACTTCTTTTCCACCTTGATTTTCAGTTCTGTGATATCGCTTTTAACAGCGTGTGCAATATTTTTCAGTTCGATAACCTGACGTTTGCCTGCGCAAAGTGTGACAGACATACCAAAACGACCTGCTCTGCCAGTTCTGCCGATACGGTGAACGTAATATTCAGTCGTCTGCGGAATATCGTAGTTGATAACGTAGTCCACGTCGTTTACGTCAATACCGCGTGCCGCAATGTCAGTTGCAATAAGAATCGGAGTCTTGCCACTCTTGAAATCATACATTGTTGCAATTCGCTGAGACTGACGGATATCCGAATGGATAACGTCACATTCATAGCCGTTTTCCTTGAGGAAAATCATCATATTATCGCTCATCACCTTGGTGTTGCAGAAAACAATCGAGCGCTTTGGCTTGTATTTGCTTAAAAATGCAAGCAGATATTCGTTCTTTTCGCCTTCAGGCATAGTGATATAACGCTGCTCGATGCTGTCGAGAGTCACCTTGCCTGCATCGATGGAGATTTCCTCAGGCTCACGGAGATACTTGTCTGTGATAGCCATAATGGCAGGAGGCATTGTAGCCGAAAAGAGCAGAGTCTGCCTTTCCTCAGGCACAGACTTGAGAATATCCTCAATTTCCTCCTTGAAACCCATGCTGAGCATTTCGTCAGCCTCGTCAAGGACGAGAGTACGTAAGTTTTTCAGCTTGAGAGTGCGGCGGTCAATATGGTCGAGGATACGTCCCGGAGTGCCGATAACGATGTTGGAATGACGGATTCTCACAATCTGTCTTTCGATAGGCACACCGCCGTAAACGGTAGTGATAGCCGCCCCATCCTTGTGGTTGGCAAGCTTTCTCATCTCGTCGGCAACCTGAAGGGCAAGCTCACGGGTAGGGCAGACGATGAGCGCCTGCACAGTGGTCTTGTCCTCATCCGTGATGAGATTTTCAATGATAGGCAGGCCGAAAGCAATAGTCTTGCCCGTGCCCGTCTGGGATTTTGCAATAAGGTCGCGGCCCGATTTGATAATCGGAATCGACTGCGCCTGGACAGGCGTCGCCTCATAGAATCCCATGGAAGAAACTGCAGTCAGCATTTCTTCCGATATATTAAGTTGTGCAAATGAAACGTGTGCCATTTATACCTCTCTGGATTCATTCATCTTAAAAAAGCGAGGAAAACTTCCCCGCGAAATATCTGTATACACAAAAAGTATACCATTAAAAATATTTTGTGTCAACAAATTGTTGACGCACTTGAAAGGGCGCGATTGACCTTTCAGCCGCACTGTGATAGAATTAAATAAAGAAATTCTACGGAGGAATGTGTATGAAAATAGATATGAAAATGCTGAAAAACAGTGGATGCAGCATAATTTACTGTGCGGAAGAGCAAGAACGAAACGAAATTGTAAAAGAGATTTTGATAAAAAATCCTGAATACGAAGTGAGAATCGCCGAAGGC
>JAFYNW010000424.1 GCA_017547995.1 Clostridia bacterium
GCTTTTCCATCTTTGCATGGACACGTGGAAAAAGCTCTTCCAAAACCTTATGGAAGGCATAAAACTTTGGAAGGTTTTTTTCGCCTTTCTGCGAAATGGTTTCGCACTGAATCATTTTTGATAATTTTTCTGCGTACGTCATAGTTAAATCTCCAAAAATATTGTCATTCTGAACGAAAGCTTACTTCGCACAGATTGAATAATGCGGACGAGCAATGCTCGCCCCTACAAAACCGTAGGGACAAATCACGATTTGTCCGCGGTACATTCGTGAATGTACCCTACGTTTTCCAAGGGAGGGCGCTTCAGGCCCTCCCTGTGAAAATATTTTCTTTACTTTACGTCGAAATACGTTGCGAGGTTTGCGTTTTCGTCGATGAATGGCACGATGTCGCTTGTCTTGCAGGAAAGGAGAGACGTTACACCAGGGCCGTGACCTGCCTGCTTGCAGTCGCCGTGTACGATAACGCCGATTGTGACAGCGCCTGTACGGAAGTTTCTGCCGTAGCGTGTATCAGCATCCATAATAGCAACGATATCGCCGAATCTCAGCTCGTCGAGACCGTACTTCTTCATAATCTTCTTGTCGTGAAGAGTGATATCGTAGTCGCCTGCGTTAGGGGAAACTGTGCCGAGACCGGAGCCCATGATGCAAGCAGGAACGATTTTCGCAACGCCGATTTTGAGCTTCTTGCCTTCTTCGATGATGTTGAACTTATCGAGAAGATTTGGGTCAAGGTTTCTTACGATGATATTTGGATGGTCTTCAAGGAGAAGGCCCTGACCGTATGCCTTGATGAGAATCTTATCGTCCATAGTCATTTTTTCCTTTGTTTCGCGGTCAAAATGAACCATAAGATGCTCACAGCCACCATGCTTGCCTGTTACAAAGCCCTTTGTACCCTTTGCTTCGCCCGAAACGATGACAGCTTCGTTGCCGACGCAGGAGTATGCGATGTAAGCGTGGTTGAAGTCGTCGTTAGGGTGACGTGTTGTTACACCAGGCTCAAGATGGTCAGCATTCCAGTCGACGCAGTTCATACCGACCTGCGCGTTGTAAGTGATACCGCCTGTGCCAGGGATATAGAAAACCTCGCCGTCGATGCCTGTCTTGCCGCTTGTAGCATAGCGGGAATGGCGAACCTGTCCCTGTACGGAAAGCATTGCAATCTTGTCACGATTAGTCTTTAACATAGTGGTTTCTCCTTTTTATTTCAGTTTAATTGTTGCATAAATGATGTCATTCTGAACGAACGTGAAGAATCTCCTTCAGTTTGCAAAATCTTGTAGGGGACATTCACGAATGTCCCGCGGACAAATCGTGATTTGTCCCTACGTTTTCGGTACGTCATAAATGCCGTACCCTACAATGGAAGTTTGTATGGGACGCCGCGCCCGCTGTCCCGAATTATTGCCTATTCTTATACCTGCCGCTGCATTTATTGGTTTTTTCAATATAATTATCTTTCCGCACCCGATTGGAGTATAATTATTATGGGTTTATATTTCATACGGCGGCTCTCTTTTTTATTTATTGTACCACAATATAGTTTAATTGACAACTGTGTAAAATTATTATATTATATAGGTATAATAAAATCACCATAGGGGGTGGCGTTTTGAAAAACAAGTCCACGTTTGGTTTTTTGTGGCAGATAATGGGCAAAAACCGGACGTATTTCGTCCTTGCGGTGGCGTGTATGCTGGTTGGCGTATGCTTCTCCTACATATCACCTATCCTCGTCGGTACAATTGTCGACAGCGTCGTAGGCACACAGCCGTTTGACCTGCCTGCGCCAATCGTTTCCATCATCGAAAGCATCGGCGGCAGAGAATATCTTTTCAGGAATCTCTGGGTATGCGCCCTTGTCTATCTGCTTTTCGTAGGCATTTCAGGTCTTTTCAACGGCCTGAGACAGTATTTCGCTGCTCTCCTTTCGGAAGGTATTTCCATCAACCTGAGACAGCGTATTCACAGCCATATCTTAAAGCTCCCTTTCAGATGGCACATGGAGTCACAGACAGGTGACACGCTCCAGCGCTGCACGACAGACATTGAAACAGTGCGTAACTTCATCGCCCTTCAGCTGACAGACCTTGTCCGCGTTGTGAGCATGATTGTCGTGGCGTTCGTTCTCATGTTTATGCTCAACGTGCCGCTGGCAAGCATTGCATTTGCCACTATTCCGCTGAGCTTTTTCGTATCCCTTTACTTTTTCAAGAAAATCAGAAACTCCTACAGCCTTGTTGAAGTTGCAGAAGGCAATCTTTCCTCGGCTACTCAGGAGGCTTTTGCAGGTGTGCGTGTCGTCAAGGCTTTCGGCAGAGAAAAGCACACTCTCGATAATTTTACAAAGCTCAACAAGATTTATTCCGAGCTCTGGATTACTCTCGGCAAGATGTTTGCGGTACACTGGTCCTTCGGCGACTTTATGCGTCAGTTCCAGGTGGCCGTCGTCGTTGTGGCAGGCGTCTTCTTCGTTGTGGACGGCTCTATCACTGCCGGTAATTTCGTAACCTTCATGATGTACATCCGCACGGTCACACGTCCTACACGTATGCTGGCAAGAATCGTTGCCGATATGGGTAAGGTTGGCGTTTCCATCGACCGACTTCGCCAGATTCTCGACCTTGAGGAGGAAGCTCCAAAGGAAACTGAAGGCGAGCACAAGGTTTCGGGCGACATCGTCTTTGACAACGTATCCTTCAGCTATGAGGACGGCAAGGTGCTCGACGGCCTTTCCTTCACTATCAAAGAAGGCGAAACCTTCGCTATCCTGGGCGGCACAGGCTCGGGCAAGAGTACGATTACTTATCTTCTCACCCGCCTTTACGATGCCGACGAGGGCACAATCACCATCGGCGGACGCGACATCAGAAGCTTTGAAAAAATGAGCCTCAGACGCCAGATGGGTCTTATCCTGCAGGAGCCATTCCTTTTCAGCAAGACCATCATGGAAAATCTCCGTATGCTCCATCCTGACGCATCGGATGAAGAAATATTTGCAGCCACAGAAACAGCCCACGTGCACCGCTCGATTTCCTCATTCCCACATGGCTACGACACCATGCTGGGCGAGCGCGGCGTGACGCTTTCGGGCGGACAGAAGCAGCGAGTTGCCATCGCGCGTACTCTTGCTGCCGACCCTCCTGTCCTCATCTTCGACGACTCCCTTTCGGCAGTCGACACAGAAACGGATGCCAACATCAGAAAGGCCCTTTCCTCAAAGGAAAAGAAGGCCACAACCATCATCATAAGCCACAGAGCCACAACTCTTATGGAGGCTGACCGCATTCTCGTCCTCAAGGACGGCAAACTCAGTCAGCTCGGCTCTCACGAGGAGCTTTTGCGTGAAGACGGCATCTACAGCAGAATCTGGAATATCCAGAGCCTGCTTGAAGAAGAACTTGCGGAAAAGGAGGCAGAATAATGGCTGATAATTTTGACGAATATTCCCTCAGCACCAAATTTGACCCTAAACCATGGGCGCTGCCTTATAAGTTTTTCATGCGTTATAAGATTCACACCGTGATTATGCTTATTTCGGCTGTAACTCTGCCTGCGGTTGAGGCTATATATCCGAAGTTTGCCGAATATGCCATCGCAAACTTCATCGGCAAAAACACTCTCGAAGGAATCGGTCCTTTCATCTGGATGTATCTTTTCCTTCTTTCGATAACCGTCGTTATGACGATAGTTTATTCCCGCAAGTGTATGTTCCTCGAAATGACAATCGGTAAGGATATGCGCGATGCCGCTTTCGAGCATACGCAGAAGCTTCCGCTGTCATTCTATAACACAACACCTGTCGGTTATCTTATGAGCCGAATCATGTCGGACACAAATATGATGGGCAACATCTTCTCATGGGCGCTGGCAGACCTTGTCTTTGACGTGGTCTATCTCATCTCCGTCCTTGCGATGATGTTCACCATCTCGGTAAAACTGGCGCTTCTGGTATTCCTCATCGTGCCATTCGGCCTTGCGGTATGTATGTACTTCCGCAAAAAGCTGCTCATCGGCAACCGCTCGGTAAGACGAGCAAACTCCGCCCTTGTGGCCGCTTTCTCCGAGGATATTTCGGGCGCAAAGACAATCAAGTCGCTCTCTGCAAACTCACAGCGCGAAGGCGAGTTTATGGAAAAGGCCACTGACCTTTACAACAAGGCCATGAGCACCAAGACTCTCCAGGCTGTTTTCGGTCCGCTTGTTATGTTTATGGGCTCGTGCGCATTCGCCATCGTCCTTTCGGCAGGCAACGTGCTCAATTTTGAAAGCGGATTTGATATTGCAAAGTTCGTAACCTTCCTCACTTATACACTCTCCATCGTTGAGCCTATCCAGAATATCATCGGCGGCGTCACAAACGTCATCGCGGCTCAGGCCAACGTTGAGCGTATCCACAAGCTTATGACGACAGAGCCTCTCATCAAGGATTCCCCTGAAATCGAGGCTAAATACGGCACAATCTTCCAGCCTAAGAAGGAAAACTGGGAAGAAATCAACGGCAATATCACATTTGAGGACGTAACCTTCATGTATCCTGACGGCGAGGTCAACGTGCTCGAGCATTTCAATCTCGATATCCCTGCAGGCTCGTCTGTGGCCATCGTAGGCGAAACAGGCGCCGGCAAGAGTACTTTAGTCAACCTTGCCTGCCGTTTCTATGAGCCTACGGGCGGCAGAATCCTGCTCGACGGCAAGGATTTGCAGGAGCGAAGCCTTCTCTGGCTCCACAGTCAGATTGGCTACGTTTTGCAGACTCCGCACCTTTTCTCAGGCACAATCGCCGA
>JAFYNW010000425.1 GCA_017547995.1 Clostridia bacterium
GCACCCTTGAATACAACGTTAGTCCATGCGCCCGATGGCAATTCGTCGGAAACGTCATTTTTGATGCCTTCGTCGAGGCCGATGTATTCGTGCTTGATAAGGCTTGGGTCGACAGCCATTACGCCTGCAGTTTCTTCTGCGCCGCCGTGACCGCCTGCCCATTCAGGGTTGAGCTGACCTGCCATAAGCCACCAGTTGAGGTTTGCAAGATATGCGCCCTTGCGGTAAAGATGCATACCGACAGCCTGAATGGAAGCCGAGTTGCCGCCGTGACCGTTGAGAATCATAAAATGACGGAAGCCGTAGCGGTAAAGCTGGTCAACGATAGTGCGAAGAAGCACGATAAGACCTTCAACGCCGAGAGAAACTGTGCCGGGGAAGCCGACAAGGTCGTCAGTTGCGCCGTAATTTATAGTCGGAGCGATGAGAATGTCGCTCTGTTTGTCGATAAGCTCTGCGATTTTGTCAGGAATCATTGTGTCTGTGCCAAGAGGCATGTGCTTGCCGTGGTTTTCAAGACTGCCAACAGGAATGATGATTGTGTCGCTCTTTTTGAGGTATTCCTGAACTTCAAGATAATTCATTTTTGCAAGATACATAAGGTTTCTCCTTTTATGTAATTTTTATGGATTTATTATAACACATACAGAGAGAAAATGCACGAAGAAAATAAGAAATGACACGTTTTCTAAACTGTTGCACTTACGTATTGTTTATGTTATAATTTCCATATATGACTTTATGAAAAGACAGGAGGGCAAATGAAGACGGTAATCGGTATTCTGGCGCACGTTGACGCCGGCAAGACGACTCTTGCCGAAGCAATTTTATACAGAGCAGGCAAACTGCGCTCGCTTGGCAGAGTTGACAAAGGCGACACTGCTATGGATACCCATGCCCTTGAGCGTCAGCGCGGCATCACTATCTTTGCAAGTGAGGCTCATTTTGAGCTTGGGGACACCCATTTTGCCCTGCTTGACACACCGGGACACGTGGACTTTTCTGCCGAAACCGAGCGCGTATTGCAGGTGCTCGACTATGCCATCCTTGTCATCAGCGGTCTTGACGGTGTGCAGGCGCACACACGCACGCTGTGGAAGCTTCTTCAGCTTTACAACGTGCCGACGGTCATATTCGTTACGAAAATGGACTTCGCCCGTTATCCTGCGGAGGATATTCTGCATGAGCTGAAAAGCGAAATTGCAGGTGAGATTATCGGCTTTGGTATGGCCGATTCCCACGAGCAGTTTGCCATGTGCCGTGAGGATTTGCTGGATAAATATCTGGAAAAGGGCGAAATTGATATAGAAGATATAGCTCAGCTGACAAAGGCAAGACAGGCTTTCCCTTGCTTCTTTGGCTCGGGACTCAAATTGCAGGGCATCGACGAATTCCTCGACTGCCTTAAAAACATCGTCAGTGAAACCACTTACGGCAGTGATTTTTCCGGTAAGGTTTTCAAAATCAGCCGTGACAATAAGGGCGAGCGCCTGACACATATCAAGGTGACGGGCGGTACTCTCAGGGTGCGTGACAGCATCGGCGAGGAGAAAATCAGCCAGATAAGGCTCTATTCGGGCGGTAAGTTTGAAACTGTCAACGAGGCGACAGCCGGTATGGTGTGCGCGCTGACAGGTCTTGACGAAACATACAGCGGTCAGGGTTTGGGCACTGCTTCTGCAGGCGCGAAGCCGTATCTTGAGCCTGTTATGACGTATAATATTGAATTGCCTGACGATGCCGACCCTAAGCTTGTGCTTCCAAAGTTCAAGGTGCTCGAGGAGGAGGACCCTCAGCTCCGCTTTGTATGGGATGCACATCTGCAGACGATTAACGTCAGC
>JAFYNW010000426.1 GCA_017547995.1 Clostridia bacterium
CGAAATGAAGATGAAAAGCCCGAATGCACCGCCCACTGCCAGCGCAAATTTCAATGCTCCACGGCTATCGCCATCGAAGATTCTGTTGCCGAGCAGCCACATAAAGCCGACACCTACTGCAAGGACGAGAATGCCTGCGATGAGATTTTTAAGGTATTTATTCATATTTCCGCCTCCTTTCGGGGGGTGTAAACAGATATTTCTACTTGTTAAGATGATGGATTATCTTTTCCGCACACTCATCGGCTGTTATTTTGTGGGTATCGACCTCGATGTCATAGCCATCCTTCGGGAAAAGATATGTAAACGAGCTTTCGGCCGAGCCGACGCAACGGTCGCCTCTCGCCTTCTCTCTTTCACGCAGGATTTCCACAGGACAGGTAACTTTTACCTTGAGGATTTCATAGCCGCCCAGCATATCGCAAAGCTGAGTGAAAATACGCTCGCTTGTTATGACATGGTCGATGATGATGCCGTTTCCGCTTCCGAGAAGTTCAAGAGCCCTATTGCACATATCGGCCGAAATCTCGAAAACATCGTCCTCGTAAATGGTCTCATCCTTTGCCAATTTCATAAAATCATCGATGGAAACCACTTCAAAGCCATCGAGACGAGTCTTGATTGCCCTTGAAAGTGTGGATTTTCCGCTGCTCGACGGACCATTGAGCAGAATTACTTTTTCCATTATTCCACAACCTTATTCTTAATTGAGCCGATGCCTTCGATGATACATTCGATTTCATCGCCTACCTTGAGGAAGTTTGGAGGCACGAAGCCCATGCCAACGCCTGCAGGTGTGCCTGTTGCAACGAGAGTACCTGCCTTGAGTGTCATGCCCTGTGTGAGCTCGACCATCCATTCCTCGATATTTGTAAGGAAGAGGCCTGTATTGGAGTTCTGACGAAGCTCGCCGTTGACCTTGGACTGAATATTGAGCTGTGGAGGATATGCGATTTCGTCCTTTGTGACAATCCAAGGACCGATTGGTGTGAAGCCGTCGAGGCTCTTGCCGAAATACCACTGCTTATGGCCATTCTGCACTTCGCGTGCTGTCACGTCATTCATAATTGTATAACCGAAGATATGGTCGCTGACCTCCTCAGGCTTGACGTTTTTCGCATCCTTACCGATGATTACGACCAATTCAGCCTCGTAGTCGAGCTGACTTGTCATATCAGCATGGGCAGGGATTGTGCCGTAAGGCTCGGTTGCACGATTGACGCGCTTGGAGAAATATACTGTCTGCTTTGGTGAATCCTTGGCATAAGCCTGCTTCTTGAAGCGTGCGGATTCTTCAGCGTGGTCGGCATAGTTTACGCCGAGGCAGATGATATCCTGCATTGGCTCAGGAATTGGCGCGATAAGCTGAATATCAGCCATATTTACCGCATTTTCCACTTCATTGTGTGGCTTGTTTGCAAGCTCAGCCATGTTTTCAAGGCATTTTGGACAAGCATTCCTGATAAGCTCGTTCAGATTTGCGTAGGTTACTGGATAGACGTAGCTGCCGCAAGCGCTGAGCACGCCAACCTTTTCGATACCGCCGTGGATATAAGTCAGTAATTTCATAAGTACCTCCGCGTTGTTGTTTTTTTATAATTTTATCATATTATGAGGATTCAGTCAAATATTATTGGGGCAAGCCGTGCCATTTATATGCTCGGTGGAAGCCTTTTTCCTCGGCTTCGGCAACTGTGAAGGCATAAAATTCGCCTTCGTTTTCCAGCTTTACGTCATCGTACCAATAGTCAAACGGCAGATGGTAGCCCTGCTTTCCATCTGTATCAACGACGCATTTTATGCGAGGGAAATCGGGCGCTTTATGGTTTTCAACAAGCTTTATGCCGAAATGCTCTGCAATTTCCTTCGCCTTGTCGGAAAGTCTGCCGTTTGTGACGAAAACGGCTGTGGCATCGGCATTATTGTTTTCAGTCAGCGCGCGATGGAGGGCGAAGATATAATTTTCATGGACGTGTGCATCATCCGTACAATATTTACATTGCACAACGATGGTATGTCCGTCGAGGTAGGCAACGATGGTATTTTCAAGCGGATTGCAGGTAAGGTCTGCCTTGCAGCCCCTTTTCTCAAACTCATAGACCACCGCCGAGAGATAATCGCGGGAGGCCTGATACTTGTTGGTCTTGCGGAGGGCGCAATATTTATCGAGAGCAAGCTGATTTCTTCCCTGCTCATCGAGGCTTTCCCACTCTTCTTTTGTGAGAAGCTGACGAGGGACGTCGTACTTCGGCATTTTCGATGAGAAATCAAGGTCGTTATAGTCGGTGCCGACAATTTCCTCAAGCTGTGGATAAAGCTTTTTGAGGTATTCAAGCTGATAGATTGCCGCCTTTGCCTGAGCGATTCGCTCCCCGGCATCCTTGCGGATTTCGCGGATTGTGTTGACCTTGAATGCAGACTGCTCTGTCGGAATAAGCTTTGTCGCTCTGATTGCCTCCATCTCCATATCGTACGTGAGGTAGTCTGCCATCATTGCGGAAAGCCATGGAATAGCAGTGAGGTTGGACTCGAGAAGCTTTCCCACACCTTCATCGTAACGGCTCTTCAATTCCTTAAGCTCATTATATTCACTTTCGATACTATCAAGCTTTTCGCCAAGGACGGCATTTTCCTTTTCAAGCTGACTGAGTTTCTCCTGCAGCTTTTTGATTTCTGTATTTTTCTTTATCACAAAGCAGAATGCCATTGCGATTATTATAGCACTGATAATATATGGTTGCATGGTAATCACTCCTTTTTATTAAATTATACCACAGCCGATGGAGGCGCGCAACTGATTTGCACTTGCCCTATTTTATATAATGTGATATAATGACTTCACTATAAAACAAATCGAAAGGTATTATTTATGAAAGACCACGGACTTAAGGGTATACTTGCCGCGCTCATTCCAAACGTGATTTTCGGTTTCAGCTTTCTTTTTTCCAAGATAGCTCTCGACTATGCCCACCCACTTATGATACTTGCCATCAGATTCACTGTGGCATTCGCTGTGCTCAATATTCTCTGGCTGTGTAAAGTTATCCGCCTTGACTTTAAGGGCAAGGATAAAAAGCGACTTATCGCCATGAGTCTGGCTCAGCCGCTCCTCTACTTTATTATGGAATTATACGGCATCAACCTGACTTCAAGCGCAATGTCGGGCGTACTCATCTCCCTCGTGCCTGTCGGCGTTATCATTCTCTCTATCGTTATGCTGAGAGAGCGCCCAACAAACAAGCAGATTTTCTTCTCCATGCTTTCTCTCGGCGCTGTAATCGCAATCACACTTGCTTCGGGCAACAGCGGCACAAACACACTTCTCGGCATCGTGCTTCTTATGATTGCCGTGCTGTGTGCATCTCTTTTCAACATTCTCAGCCGTGCTGAATCCAGACGTTTCTCCCCTGTTGAACGTACTTATATGATGTTCCTCATCGGCACAGTCGGTTTCAACATCATCGCACTTGTCGGCCTCAACGCAAATTATATGACAGAG
>JAFYNW010000012.1 GCA_017547995.1 Clostridia bacterium
GAGGTGCTCAGTAATGAAAATTATCAAGAAAATCCTCCTCCCTGTCTTTCTTCTTGCTGCGATTTTCCTTCTCTCAAACAGTATTTTCATCGTGAATGAATATGAAAGTGCAATTGTAAAGCGTTTCGGCCATATCGAAACCGTTTACGTCAAGGACAACGCACAGAACGTTATCGACACTACTGCAAAGTATTACCCTGCTCTTTCCGGCACAAAGGTTATCGAGGGCACAGGTCTTCACTTCAAGATGCCTTTTGTCGATCAGGTGACAAAATACTCCAACAGACTTCTCACTTATGATACTGCTCCTCAGCAGGTTATCACTTCGGACAAGAAAAAGCTTCTTTTCGATAACAACGCACAGTGGACTATCGAAAATCCTCTGCTTTTCGACCTTTCGATGAGAAGTATTGCTTCGGCTGAAACACGCATCGACGATATTATTTATTCC
The DNA here is from genome assembly GCA_017547995.1 of Clostridia bacterium. Classification (GTDB taxonomy): domain Bacteria; phylum Bacillota; class Clostridia; order Oscillospirales; family Butyricicoccaceae; genus SIG471. The sequence goes on from JAFYNW010000012.1 coordinate 452, forward strand.
TCAATGCGTGACAAAATCGGTAAGAATCCTTCCTCCAGCATCATTTCCGACAAGGAACTGGGCAAGAGGGTGCTCGATGAATTGACTAATGAAGTCAACGTGGCGCTCGAAGGCTATGGCGTTGAAATCTACGACATCAAAATCAAGCGTACAGACGTGCCTGAGGAAAATCATCAGAGTATTTACAACAATATGATTACAGAGCGTAACCGTATGGCCGCTCAGTATCGAAGCGAAGGCGAAGAAGAGGCTATCAAGACACGCTCCGAAACAGACAAGACTGTGACGGTTATCCTCTCCGAAGCCAAGGCTAATGCAGAGAAAATCAAGGGTGAAGGCGATGCTGAGGCAGCGCGAATCTACAACGAAGCTTATGGTGCAGACCCTGAGTTTTACAGATTCTACAACACTCTCGATACATACAAAAACACATTAAAGGACAAGGTCACACTGGTGCTTCCATCAGACAGTGAGTTTGCCCAGTATCTTACAGGAAAGGGACAATAAAGAAATGAACATCTATCTTCAGTTATTTCTCTCGTTTTTCCGCATAGGCGGTCTCACCTTCGGTGGCGGCTATTCCATGATGCCAATGCTCCAGAAGGAATGCGTTGAAAAGTTCGGCTGGTGCACAGAAGGCGACCTTATGGACTATTACGCACTCGGTCAGTGCACTCCTGGCCTCATCGCTGTAAACACAGCTACATTTATCGGCAACAAGACAAAGGGCATTCTCGGTGCTATCTGCGCTGCTCTCGGTGTAATCACACCATCCATCATTATCATCACAATCATCGCAATGTTCATCGACGGCTTCATCGATATCCCTGCAGTTGCAAACGCATTCGCAGGTATCAGAATCGCTGTATGTGCTCTCATCGTTTCTTCCATCATCAAGCTCTACAAGGGCGGCGTCAAGGATATGCCTGCATTCATCATCTTTGCAGTTGTAACATTCCTCTCCATCTTCACAGACGTTTCCCCTATCCTCGTAGTTGTAGGTGCCGGTGTTGCCGGTTTTGCTATCAAGGCTGTAGGAGGTAAGAAATAATGAACGTATTATTGCAGCTCGCATTTGAATTCTTCAAGACAGGTATCTTCACTGTCGGCGGTGGTCTTGCTTCCCTGCCATTCCTCTATGATATTTCCGACCGTATGGGTTGGTATACACGCTCCGAGCTTGTCGATATGATTGCTATCGCAGAATCCACACCTGGCCCTATCGGTGCTAACATGGCTACATTCGCAGGCTACAAGGCAGGCGGTCTTCTCGGCTCTATCATCGCATCTGTTTCTCTCATCGTAGGTCCGATGATTCTCGTTCTCATCATCGCTAACTTCCTCGAAAAGTTCAAGACAAACAAGCACGTTCAGGCTGTTTTCTACGGCCTCCGTCCTGCTGTTGCAGGTCTTATCACAGCGGCTTGCTACGGTGTTATGGCTATCACACTTTTCTCCGTTGACGCTCTCAAGTCGGGCGATATCCTCGGCTTCATCAACCTCAAGGCTTGCGCTCTCTTTGCTGTTATGCTCTGGGCTGTTATGAAGTTCAAGAAGCACCCTGTTGTTTACATCGCAATCTGCGCTGTCCTCGGTATTCTCGTAAAGTTCTAATCAGACTATATAAAAAGCCTTCTCTTTCCAGAGAGGGCTTTTTGTTTTGCCGTAACTTCATTTTTCTCTTGCCCGTGGCACGGAAGTGTTGTATAATATAGTCAACAATAAAACTTTGGAGGTAATCTCTTATGAAAACTGCTATCAAGTGCGGTATGCTTTTCGATTCCAACACAAAGAAAGTTCTCGAAAATATGCTCATCGTTGTGGAAGGCGACAAGATTGTCGACGTGCTTCCTATTCAGAATGCTGACACAAACGAAATGAACGTTATCGACCTTTCCGACAAGTTTGTTATGGCCGGCCTTATCGACGGTCACGTACATATCGGTATGAGCGGTCAGGGCGGCAATTCTGCTGATTCTGTACGCAGATTCCCTGGCGAAGATGCTCTCACATCTCTCAAGAATGCTCAGACAGACCTTATGGCAGGCTTCACAACTCTCCGTGACTGCGGTGCAAACAGCTTCAATGACGTTTCCGTACGTAATTCCATCAACAAGGGCGAATTCATCGGCCCTCGCCTTTTCGTCTGCGGTGCATCCATGGGCTCGACAGGCGGCCACTGCGACAGCCACTATGCTCCACAGCTTGTTGAAGCTACACCAAAGCATCACATCATCGACGGCGTTGACTCTGCATACCATGCGGCTCGTTACAACATCAAGTATGGTGCAGACTTCCTCAAGTTTATGGCGACAGGCGGCGTTATGTCCTTCGGTACAACAGTAGGCGCTCAGCAGCTTACTTATGAAGAAATGCGCGCTATCTGCGAAATCGCTGATATGTACGGCATCCATACAGCAACTCACGCTCACGGCACAAATGGCATCAAGGCGGCTGTAAGAGCAGGCGTTACTTCTGTTGAGCACGGCATGATTCTCGATGACGAAGCTATCGAGCTTATGCTTGAGCACGGCACATACCTCACACCAACTATCATTGCGGCTGAAAGAATCGTTTCCAACGGCGAAACAGGCGCTATGGCTCCTTGGATGGTTGACAAGGCTCGTCAGGTGCTTTCCCGCCACGAAAACGGCTTCAGAAAGTGTCTTGAACGCGGTGTGAAGATTACATTCGGTACTGACGCGGGTACTCCATTCAACTTCCACGGCAAGCAGGGCTATGAATTCGAGCTTATGAACAAGTTCGGCATGAAGGTTGAGGACATTCTTGTTGCGGCTACAAAGACAAACTCCCAGCTTCTCCGCAAGGAAAATGAAATCGGCACTATCGAAAAGGGTAAGTATGCCGACATCGTAGCATTCGAAAAGAATCCTATGGAAGACGTTACAACAATGAAAAACTGCGTATTCGTCATGAAGGGCGGCGCAGTTGTAAAGGCATAGTTTATATGATATAAGGAAAGACGGTGGAATCAACCACCGTCTTTTATTTATGTTGGTGATATTTTGACAAACGGGACGCCGGGGGCGTCGTCCCCTACGATGGACTGCGTAGGGTGCGGCATTTATGACGTACCGCGGGACATTCGTGAATGTACCCTACAGAATCTGTGGCAGATATTTTCCATAAATTCCTCTTGCCCGTTTGCCTTATTTATAGTATAATATAACCAATAACAATTTCTCTCAGGAGGCTGAAATTATGATAAGAAAAACTACACGCGCTATCGCAGACAGAATCAACTGCGACAGACTTTATTCAACAGTATGTGACGTTGCAAAGTACCACCGTATTCAGGCAAGCACAGGCTTCCGCGCTGCTGCCGTTTACTGCAACGACAAGCTTAATAAGCTCGGTATCGCTTCCGAAATCCTCTCCTACCCTGCAAATTATGAAAAGATGTTCCTCACATCCCCATCGTTCCAGGAATGGGACATCAAGGGCGCACGCTGCACACTCGTGGAGCCTTATGAATGGGACCTTGCTGATTTTGGCGGCGACGCTATCTCTGTAATCCAGCGTTCCTGCGCTTGCGATTATATGGAAAACGGCCTTGAAATCGTTGTGATGGATAAGGGCACTGCAGAAGAAAACTACGAAGGCGTTGACTTTACAAATAAAATCATTCTCATCAGCCAGGACTTCAATAATTTCGGCTGGGCTCTCAAGAAGGGTGCGCTCGGCTTTATTTCCGACCACGTTGCTGTTTCTCCAACACGCAGCCGCGCTGATATGAGAAACCTCCGCAAGTACACTTCCTTCTGGAAGAAATCTGAAGACGATATCATGGCTTTCGGCTACGTTATCACTCCTCAGATGGGTGACAAGCTGAGAGAAGCTTGTGCTGTTATGGCTAAGGAAGGCAAGCTTGCAAAGGTTAAGTGCTTCGTTGACGCTTCCTTCTATGACGGCGCTCTCGAAAACGTTTCCGCTGTAATTCCTGGTACTTCCGGCAAGGAAATCCTTATCACAGCTCACCTCTGCCACCCAAGAGCATCTGCCAACGACAATGCTTCCGGCGTTTCCGCAGGTATTGAAGCGATGAACGTTATCAACAATATAATCAAGAACGGCACACTTGCTCCGCTCAAGCACACAATCCGCCTGCTTCTCATCCCTGAATTTGCAGGTACATACGCATATTTTGATGCTATCGGCGACGAAAAGAAGAATATTCTTGCAGGTATCAACCTCGATATGGTTGGCGGCAAGCAGAACGGTCTTTACGGCCCACTCACTCTCACTTCCCTTCCATATTCCACACCATCCTTCGTTTCCAACCTTGCTAACCTCGTTCTCGACGAGCTCAAGAAGGATGCTGACGCTCTCGACGGCCACAAGGTGCCTATGTTCAACAGCACAGTTGCTGAGTTTACAGGCGGCTCCGACCACGTTGTGCTCTCCGACCCTACTATCGGTGTTCCTGCTCCAATGCTCGGTCAGTTCCCTGACTTCAACTATCACACTAACGGCGACACACCTGACGTTGTTGACCCTTACATCCTCCACAAGTCCTGCTCCATCGCGGCGGCTTACTCCTACATCCTTGCAACTCTCGATGAAGAATCTATGCCTGAAATTTTCGCGGCACAGATGAAGGATATGGTAAAGAAGCTTTCCGAAATCTCCGACAAGGCTAACGAAGGCATTCTCAAGGGCACATCCAACAAGGCTTTCGACCATATCACACGCTTCTACGTTGATTCCTGCGACCATCTCAAGGCATTCATCAGAGGCAACGACCTTGAAATCGAATCCCAGAAGGACAGAATTCTTAACGTGGCAAAGACTATGTTCGAGCTTTGCGGCGGCAAAGGCGAAGAAATCGCTATCGACGAAGAAAAGGTATTCGTGCCTGTACGTAAGTTCACAGGTCCTATCGATAAGCTGACAACTTTTGCAAATACAGATGAACAGAAGGCGGCTCTCGATAACTTCAACAAGAACATCGCGCCTCTTGCGAAGGGCAGCCACAGCTACGCTATCCTCATCGCATTCTATATGGACGGCATCCGCACAAATGCTGAAATCGCCCGTCTTATTGCAACTGATATGGGCATCGACAGCTTCGAGCTCATCAACGGCTACATCGAAGTGCTTATCGCTCTCGGTCTTGCTGAAAACGTCGCCTGCAACTTCCTTAAGGTTTGTAAACTTGATAGCCTCATAAACGCCATCATCAAGACCAATCTTAACGTCATCTACATAGTAGCTGAAGTATGAACCGCTCTTGAATACAGTATCAGCACCGCAGAAGCGGATGGTGAACTGATCTGCATTAGCGTTACCTGCATCCTTAAGCTGCTGAATGCCTTCAAAGAATGCCTCGTTAAGCTCAATGTTAACAGAAATGGTTGACCACTCGTCGGTTATGGTCTGAACACCTGAAGCCTGCTTGTAGGATAAGGGGTTGCCGGAGTGCTTGAAGGAGGTGATGAATACCTTAAAATCGCCGCCCTTGCCCTCTTCTGCCTTAACGCGGAAGGAAACGTTGTACACGCCGGGGCCGTTGATAGCCTCAGTAATGTTAAATCCGATGGAGTGATACTGACCGCCGGGAGTGAACTTAGCAACGTGGTTTGAAGGGTTGCCGGGCTCC
>JAFYNW010000427.1 GCA_017547995.1 Clostridia bacterium
CAACAAGTACGGTCAACTGGCTTGTCAGCAGTACGATTTCCGCGCTCGGCGTAGGATTTTTAGCTTATATTGCCCAGTCATTGGGTGCAGGGGATGAAAAAAGCGCCCGCAGAGCATCTGCTCAGGCCGTCCTCGCCGTGCTCGTTTCGGGCATATTCTTCACAATTGTCACAGTATCTTTAAGCGGTATGGTGCCTGTATGGATGCAGGTCGATACAAGCATTCAGACTCTTGCCGCAACCTATTTTATGATAGTCTATATGCCTATGCTTCCGAGAGCGGCAAGCATAATCTTCGGTACGGTCCTTCGTGCGGCAGGCGACACAAAGACACCGATGAAGGTGGGCATTATGATGAATATCATCAATATCGTCCTCAACTTCCTCCTCATCTATGAAACACGCGCTATGAATATATTCGGTATGAATATCATGATTCCGGGCGCGGGTATGGGTGTTATCGGCGCGGCAGTCGGCTCGGCTGTTTCCTTTACAGTGGGTGGTCTCTATATCACGTGGGTGCTCTTCACACATAAGAAAATCTCGCCGAAGGGCATTTCCATCAAGCCTGATGGACATATTCTCAAGCCTTGTATGAAGGTGGCATTCCCTAATATGCTTCAGCGCTTCGGCACTTCCATGGGCTACGTTGCCTTTGCTTCGATGATTAACTCTCTCGGCGAAGTGGCAACTGCGGCACACACTATTGCAAATACAGTCGAATCCTTATTCTATATCCCTGGTTACGGCATGCAGACTGCAGCGGCAACTCTTGCAGGCAACGCATACGGCGCAGGGGACAGAGAGCGTATGAATGACCTTGCCGCCATTATGATGCCGATTGAAATCGGCCTTATGGCAATTTCGGGCGCGGCACTCTTCGCTGTGGCACCAACCTTTATGGGCATCTTCTCCAAGAGCGAGGAGGTTATCAATCTTGGTGCGACTGTACTGAGAATGGTTGCCGTTTCCGAGCCTTTCTTCGGCTATTCCATCATTATGGAAGGCTTGATGCAGGGTGTCGGCAAGACGAAGGAGCCGTTTATCTTCAATATCGCAGGTATGTGGCTCATCCGAATCTGTTTTACCTACGTATGCACACAGATGCTGGGAATGGGGCTTGTTTCCGCGTGGGCGTGTATGATTGCCCATAATATTTTCCTCTGCATGATGTTTGCCGTGTGCCAGATAAAGGGCACGTGGAATCCGCTCAATAAGGCGGTGTAGGATTTTCGCCTGAAGGCGGGCGATATTCGTGCTTTGCACGAGCTATATTGATGCAGCTGCATCATCGATATATTTGCAGTAGCAAATGCGATATGTTGCCGATGGCAACGTTGATGTGTGACAAAGTCACATTTAACAGGAGGAACGTCGTGGGCGCCGTTCCCTACGAAATCTGTAGGGGCGAGCATTGCTCGTCTGTTTGCAAAATACATCGCAAAGACTCTCATTACAGGAGAATAACTTATGACAAGAGATGATTTTATCCAGAAATACTGGAGCTATTACAGTATGCTCGAGCGCAACTGCAAGGAGATTTCACGCTACGTGGATTTCCGCGAGGAGAATTACAGCACCTGCTCCAATGAAATTATCGGTCAGCTGCTCGACGTGGGAGCGGAGTTTGACCATATGTGCAAGACGGTCTGCGGTATGATGGATGAAGAGCGCACCAACGTTTCTGACTATGCCAACTGGCTGATTGACAACGTACGCGGCATCCGCAACGTGAAAATCAAAGTTGTGGGCAATAATCTTGTGCTTGCTCCATTCAAAAACTGGAATCGCAAGAAGGCGGGCGACCTTTATTGGTGGAAGGCCTACAACAACGTCAAGCACAACCGTACAGAAAGCTACGTCGAAGGCAATCTGAAAAATCTCCTTTCAGCCCTTGCCGCCCTCTATTATCTCGAGATGTATCTTGTAAAGCGTATTGCAAACGAAAGCGGCAATCCACGCGCCATCGACGTGCCTTCAAATGCATCATTTATGTTCAGAATAGAGGAATGGAAGACCAGATTCTCTGTCATTGGCCATAATTATTATATCGATTTCGATGAAACAATGTAATGCGGAAGATTAAACGGATTACCGATGCAATAACGTAGGGACCGGCATCCCCGACGGTCCGCTTATTAAATGTGATTTATCACACCATATCGTTGCCACAGGCAACACTTCACGGCTTATGCCGCTTCATTTCTTCATGTGCAAAGCACACTTCACTTTGCCACAGGC
>JAFYNW010000428.1 GCA_017547995.1 Clostridia bacterium
GGAAAACGGTATAAAGAGCGTTTTCGTCCCTCTTGAAAATGCCCGTGAGGCTTCGGCGGTTTCCGGTATACGCGTTTATGCTGCCGACCACATAACCAAGGTTATCAATCATATTATGGGCAAGGAGCTTATCGAGCCTTGTGAAGAGACGGCTTTCACCCACACACGCACCTTTAACGGCGATTACAGCGACGTTGTCGGCCAGGAAGAAGCCAAGCGTGCCATCATCATTGCGGCCGCAGGCGGACATAACCTGCTTATGGTAGGTCCTCCCGGCTCGGGTAAATCCATGCTGGCAAAGCGCCTGCCTTCCATTCTGCCTCCACTTACATACGACGAGGCTCTCGAATGCACCAAGATTTATTCTGTGCTCGGCAAGCTGGACAGCGAGAATCCGCTTATCACAGCCCGTCCATTCCGCTCGCCTCATCACACGATGTCGGCAACGGCACTTGTGGGCGGCTCGTCAAATCCTCGTCCGGGCGAAATATCCATGGCTCACAACGGTGTGCTTTTTATGGATGAATTGCCTGAATTCCATGCCGACGTGCTTGAAGTTATGCGTCAGCCTCTGGAGGACGGCGTGGTTACCGTATCGCGTGCCAAGGGCAGTGCCACTTACCCAAGCCGATTCACGCTGATTTGCGCTATGAACCCTTGTAAGTGCGGCTACGCAGGCTTTGACGATTTGCGATGCAAATGCACCGACAATGCCATCAAGAAATACTGGAAGAAGATTTCCGGCCCGCTTCTCGACAGAATCGATTTGCAGATTGCCGTGAATATGGTGGAATACAGTGACCTTGAGCGCAAGGAAATCGGCAAAAGCTCGGCTGAAATGGCCGATGAGGTTGCAAAGGCCCGTCTTATCCAGACCAAGCGCTACGAGGGCACAAACGTCAACTGCAACGCTCAGCTGACGTCGGCACTTATCCAGAAATACTGCGTGCTCGACGACGAAGCAAAGGAATTGCTCGAAATGGCTTTCGACCGCCTTTCCCTTTCAGCCCGTGGCTATGATAAAATATTGAAAATCGCACGTACGATAGCCGACCTTGACGGCAGTGAAAATATTTCCGCCGACCATATCAGCGAGGCTATTGAATATCGTGATTTTGACAGAAACTAATACATAATATAAAAGGAGTAAATTATGAAGGTTCTTTTTCTCATCTCTGTGGTAATCTGTGTCGTTCTGACATGCCTCTATTTCAACAATATGGTATCCTATGATTTTGCAATGCCAATCATTGTAACTTGCATCGGTATTATGACGCTCGATAAGGCAATTCAGGCTTATCAGATTAAGAACAAGCGCGCATTCGGCATCTTCGGCTTTGCTGTTGTATTCTGCTTTGCATTCGTAGCAGCTGAGCTTCTCGGCATTATCTAATAAGGTAAAAATTAAAGGCACTCGTTTGAGTGCCTTTTTTATTTATCGCTTCGCTCTCCCAATTGAGCAGGCTCAATCGGGTGCCCGTTTCAGATTTTCCTTCTGATTAAGATATTCAACTTTCATCGAAATGAATTCGCTGAAAGCGGAATGTGCATTACTTCATTATCCAAGCTGAAGTGTCTGCGACGCTATTTATTAAATCTGCATCATTCAATAATTGTAACTCTGTCTTCTTCGTAGTCCGGGCGGTTTTCACGTGAAACACCGAATTTTTCGCCCTCTGCAGGATAGCCGAATGCGATGATGGAATGTGGTACTGTATTTTCATCGAGGCCAAGTAATTCAGCCTGATTCTTCACTCTTTCCTCGATAGGCCATACGCCAAGCCAGCAGGAGCCGATGCCCATGCTTTCAGCGGCAATAATCATATTCTGCACAGCCGCAGATGCATCGACAGGCCAGAAATCATATCTTGTGCGCAGTTTGTCACCGCATACAAGAATACCGAGAGGCGCTCTGCGAAGTGGGTCTGCATACTGCATATTCGCGTCAGCCATCTTCATAATCATATCCTTGTTTGTCACAGCGATAAACTTCCAGTCACGTGCATTGGTTGCAGTAGGCGCCGCCATACCTGCCTTGAGAATGATTTCAATCTTTTCCTTTTCGACAGGAGCGTCTGTGAAATGACGGATGGAGCGTCTGCCCATAATAATATCGATAGTCTTGTTCATATTGCTCTCCTTATAAGATTTATTGTAAGTCAATTATACCACACTTTTATACATAAGAAAAGACGCCCCGAAGGACGTCTTTTGATTTTATTAAACCTTTTTAATCCACTTGTTGCTCTTGAGACGGAAGATACACCATACAGCCTTGATAATCTGGTCAATCTTGAGCATTGTGTAAATGCCGAATGCTGGCCAGTGCCATACAAGACCTGCAAAGTAGCCGAGTGGCACAGATGCAATCCAGAGGAAGAGGATGTCGGCAACCATAAGGAACTTTGTATCGCCGCCGCCACGGAGAACACCCTTTGTGAGAATGCCATTCATGACCTGGAAAATTACGATGAAGCCAACAGCAAGCATAAGCTCGCGTGCGATAGCCTGTGTTTCAGCATTGATGTTGTAGAATGAAATGATAAGGTCACTTGTCAGCATAATGAAGCCGCCCGCAAAGAGACCGATGAGTGCGCCGAGGCCGAGGAACGTCCAGCCCTGCTTCTTTGCCTGCTCGACCTGTCCCATACCGAGAGTATGGCCTGTCATAATAGCACTTGCGTTGGAGAGACCCTGGCTGAATACTGTGGAGAGTCGTACAGTAACCATTGTGATAGCGTTTGCCGAAACGAAAGATGCACCGAGACGGCCGATAATCATAGTTACCATATTTTCACCGAGAGCAAGCATTGCATCGGAGATGAAAACAGGAAGACTGATTCTCATATAGTCGCCAACCATATCCTTACACTTCATAAAGAGGTCCTTGACGCGATAACAGATATCCTTATCCTTGAGGAAGAAGTAACCGCAGATGATGGAGAATTCGAATACACGGGAGATGAGTGTACCGAGAGCGGCACCGGCAACCTCCATACGTGGAGCGCCAAGCTTACCGAAGATAAACATCCAGTTGAAGAAAATGTTTACGAAGAATGCTCCGATAGAGGTATAAAGCGGCACTTTAACCTTGCCGATGGAACGCAGGACGATGGTCGTTACAAGCGACATACCCATAAAGAAGTAGGTAGGAATTGACCACCAGAAATACTTTACACCTTCGCTGATAACGTCGGCTTCCGTTGTATAGATGCCCATAATCATATCAGGCGCAACGATTGTTGCCAGAGTAAAGAGCATTGAGATGAAGATACACATTCTGAACATGATTGTGCAGACCTTTTTAAGGCTTTCGATATCCTTCGCGCCCCAGAAACGTGCTGTCATAACGTTGGCGCCCATGCCCATACCCATACAGAAAATATGGAAGATATTGATGAACTGGTTTGCAAGGCTGGAAGCGGAAATTGCGATTTCGCCCATGGAGCCGAGCATAATTGTGTCCATCATATTAACACCGATGGTGATAAGACCCTGCATCGAGATAGGAATTGCTATCGATGCCAGTCTCTTATAAAATACCTTGTTGCCAAGATACTCTTTGATGTTCGCTGACATTAAAAATGTCCCCCTTTTTGTTTGCTTTTGTAAATCCTTACCTATTGTACAATATTTCGTTCCGATTATCAAGTATGTTAACGATTTTTTCTGTGAATTTTATAAGAACTTTTCCCTGCCCTTTTCCACATAAAAAAGACGGCGTAAAAGCCGTCTTTTGTTTTTTGTAATTATTCCTGTGGATGGCAGTGGTCACAGTCACCGTCGCAGGAAAGCTCACCGAGAATGCTTACAGGGTCGATACCCTTGGATTCATAGTAGCTTGCGAGAGCTGCCTTTACAGCCTGTTCAGCGAGAACAGAGCAGTGTACCTTAACAGCTGGCAAACCATCGAGAGCTTCAACAACAGCCTTGTTTGTGAGCTGAGCTGCTTCGTCAATGTGCTTACCCTTGATGAGCTCTGTAGCCATGGAAGAAGTTGCAACAGCAGCGCCGCAGCCGAATGTCTGGAAAGATACGTCAACGATGATATCGTTTTCGATCTTCATAAAAATCTTCATAATGTCGCCGCACTTGAGGTTGCCTACTTCGCCGATAGCGTTAGCACCTTCAAGAGCACCTACGTTACGAGGATTTGTAAAATGGTCCATTACTTTTTCTGAGTACATATATATAACTTCCTTTAATTATTATTCGTGCCATACAGGTGACATAGCGCGGAGTCTTGCCACAACTTCTGTTACACTTTCAATGATATAGTCGATTTCTTCCTCTGTTGTATACTTGGAGATAGAAAGACGGAGAGAACCGTGTGCGTTCTGGTGTGTGAGGCCGATAGCCATGAGAACGTGGGATGGGTCGAGGGAGCCTGTGGAGCAAGCAGAGCCTGTGGATGCGCAGATGCCCTTCATGGAGAGAAGGAGAATCATGCTTTCGCCTTCGATAGCTTCGAATGCGAAGGAGCATGTACCAGGGAGTCTGTTTGTTGGGTGACCTGTGAGAACGCTCTTCTTGATCTTGAGAAGGCCTTCCATAAGACGCTTGGAAAGCTTTGCTGTGTGAGCGTTGTCCTCGTCCATATGGTCAATCATATCCTGAGCAGCCTGACCGAAGCCTACGATGCCCGGAACGTTTTCTGTACCGCTTCTGCGGTTGCGTTCCTGACCGCCGCCTGTGATGATTGGGTCCGGGAATACGTTCTTCTTGATGTAGATAGCACCTACACCCTTTGGACCGTGAATCTTATGAGCGGAAAGGGACATAAGGGAGATGTTCATTTCCTGAACGTCGATGTGCATGTGGCCGAGAGCCTGCACAGCGTCTGTATGGAAAAGAACGTTATGCTTCTTTGCAATTTCACCGATTTCCTTGAGAGGCTGAATAGAGCCGATCTCGTTGTTAGCCGCCATAACGGAAATGAGGGCTGTCTTTTCTGTGATTGCGTTTTCGAGTTCTTCAAGGCTGATGACACCGTTGTGGTCAACGTTGAGGTATGTCACTTCATAACCCTGCTTCTGCATAACTTCGCAAGTACGAAGAATTGCAGGATGTTCAATCTTTGTTGTGATGATATGGTTTCTGCCCTTGTTCTTTGCTGCAACGCTGTTGAGCACGCCGCGGATAACCATATTGTCGGATTCTGTACCTGAGCCTGTGAAGAAGATTTCTGTAGGGTCAGCATTGATGAGCTTTGCGATAGGTTCGCGAGCTGCATTGATAGCCTTCTTGGAATTCTGGCCGTGTGTATAGAGAGAAGATGCATTGCCGTAGCTTTCAGAGAAATATGGGAGCATTGCGTTGAGAACGCTTTCCGATACCTTTGTTGTTGCGGCATTATCTGCATAAACGAGCTTGTTCAAGTCTTTCACCTCGCATGGTATGTTTTTTATATGAGTCTATTATACACTTAAACAGTATATAATACAATAGCCAATTTTGACTTTTTTGAAAATATTTTGATTTTTTATGCCAAAAAGTACAGTATCTTTTAAGATACTTACGCTAAATCAGCATATTTTTTGGTTTGTGCGACGGCAAGCTGGTCACAGCGGTTGTTATATTCATTCTCCGCGTGGCCCTTTACCCAGTGGACAGTCACGTCGTGGCGGTTAAAAAGCTCAATGATTTCAAGCCAGAGCTCTTTATTGAGCACAGGGCTTTTGTCCGACTTTTTCCAGCCGTTTTTCTGCCAGTTTTTCAGCCAACCCTTGTTGATGGCGTTGACGATATACTGGCTGTCTGTGTAGAGGTCGACCTTGCAAGGCTCGTTGAGTGCCTTTAAGCCTTCGATAACGCCTGTAAGCTCCATCTGGTTGTTGGTTGTGCTTACTGCGCCGCCCGAAAGCTCAAGCTTGTGTGCCTTATACTGCAAAATCGCGCCCCAGCCGCCCGGACCCGGATTTTTTGAGCAGGAGCCGTCTGTATATAATACGATTTCCTTCATTACTTGTTGTTCTTGTGTTCCTTTACAAGGTTGATGAAGTAATCGAAGAGTGGTGCGAAATCAGGTGTTCTGTCATCCCACATAATGTTTGTGAGGCGTTCAGGATGGAACTGTACAGCGAATACAGGAAGCTTTTCGTGTTCCCATGCTTCGATGAGCTGACCATCTTCAGACCATGCTGTAACCTTGATGTCCTTGGCTACGTCCTTGAGAGCCTGATGATGTGTGGAATTAACTCTGAACTTTTCGCCGAAGAGCTTGTGAAGGATGGAGCCTTCTTCTGCTGTAACTTCGTGACGGATATGTGGCACCATGTGGTTCCAGTTCTTCTGTTCAACGAGGTCCTGATACATTGTGCCGCCAAAGTATACGTTCATAACCTGGGAGCCACGGCAGATGCCGAAGATTGGCTTGCCTTCCTTGAGGAATGCATCGAGGAGAGCATATTCATACTTTGTTCTTGGCTCGTCGCAGTGAACACTTGCGTTGAGCAATGTTTCACCGAAGAGTTCAGGCTCGATATCTGGGCCACCGGAAAGAAGGAGAGCATCGCAGATAACAGCGAGTTCTTCAGCGCACTGTTCGCCGCCGATTACAGGAACGCCGCCTGCATAAGCAACTGCGCGGGAATATGCAGCAGGAGAACGGAGCTCACGAGCTGCGCCAGGGAGATTTGGAGAGCAAGCATTGGAGTCTGATGAAATGAGAATCAAAGGCTTATTCATAATTTTTTCCTCCGGATATATATCATAATATTTTTTTGCTTTTATTTCACCCTATATTATAACATCATTTTTGCAATTATACAAGTGCATAACCTTGATTTTATAATAAAATACTTGAATAGTATCCTTTTTATATTATACCCACTTTTTTGATAGTATGGCAGAAACGTTTTAATGAATGATTGTGGTATCTGCGATGCATCAGATAACCAGACCATCGTGGACGCCGTCCCCTGCGTTATTCTGCAAACCGCGGGAGATTCTTCACCTCCGCTCAGAATGACAATTTGGGGTCATATTTGCCCAAAATACAAAACGGACGGGATTAGCCGTCCGTTTTTATACAATTTGTAATCAATTATACAAGTCTGCTGAGGTACTTGTCTTCGTATTCACCCAACCACTTATCGTATTCGCCGTTGTGAGCCTTCTTTGTCATCTTGCGATATTCATGTACGTCGAAGCTGTCTGTATCATCGTTGTACATCATAACGTAGATAGCAATCTTGCTGCAGTGGTCTGCGATTTTTTCGTAATTCTGGATGATGTCGAGGAATGGCATACCAACGTCAACCGTGCAGAGACCTGTGCGGAGACGATGGATGTGCTTGCTCTTGAGAGCTTCACGCATGCCGTCGATATTTTCTTCGAGAGCCTCGATGCGGGCCGCAACAGCGATATCCCCTTCTGTAAATGCCTGAGTTGCAAGCTCAACGATTTCTTCAGTTGCATCTCTGATGACCTTGAGCTCAAACATAGCTTCTTCGGAGAAGGAAATGCCGTTGTCGACTATCGACTGATACTGCTCGTAAATATTTTCCGTATAGTCGCCAATCTTTTCAAAGTCGGAAACCGTATGCATGATTTCTTCGTAAAGCTTACGGCCCTGAGGTGACAAATCGTCCTCCTTGATGGAGAGCATATACTTATTGATTCGTGCTTCACCGTTATCGAGGAAGCTTTCGTTTTCGTTGAACGTTTCTTCATTAAGCGGGATGCCGTCGACGACAGCCGCATTTGTAATCATAAGATTACCGAGAGCGATGTTACCCATTGTTGTAACGACCTTATGACACTGCTCGATAGCGATAGCAGGTGTTGCAAGGAAGCGGTCGTCAAGACGTGCAAGCTCGAGGTCAAGCTCGTTGTCCTTTTCATCAACCTTGATTGTCTTTTCAGCAAGCTTTACAAGCAAGCCGTTGAATGGAATAAATACCACAGTTACAACAACGTTGAAGATTGTATGGAAGTTAGCGATGTCAGCCTTTGTGATAGGGTTATCCCAGAATGAGAAGCCGACCACAGCCTTGATTGCGTACATGGCAATCATAAAGAGGATTGTACCGACAAGATTAAAGTAGAGGTGAATCATAGCCGCTCTTCTTGCATTCTTGCTTGCGCCCATAGAGGACATGAAGGAAGTGATACAAGTACCGATATTCTGGCCGAAGATGATTGGAACAGCTGCCGCGAAGGAAACCGCGCCCGTTGCCGCTACAGCCTGCAGGATACCGACAGACGCAGAGGAGCTCTGGATAGCCGCTGTAACAAGTGCACCTGCGAGAACACCGAGGATTGGATTCTTGAGTGTTGTGAACATTGCCTGGAATGCAGGAAGCTCACGAAGGCCGGAAACTGCGCCTTCCATTGTATTCATACCGATGAAGAGAACGCCGAGGCCGAGAAGGATTTCGCCTACGTCCTTGAGCTTTTTCTTCTTCTTGATAATCATAAGAAGGAAGCCGACCGCCACAGCCACGTATGCAAGGTTGCTTGGCTTGAGGAACTTCATAATCGTACTTGCGCTGTCACCACCGCCAAGACGGAGCAGCTGAGCCGTCATTGTAGTACCGATATTGGCACCCATGATAATACCGACTGCCTGCTTGAGGGTCATGATGCCTGCGTTAACGAAGCCGACCACCATAACTGTCGTTGCCGACGAGCTCTGGATAACGGCTGTTACGAGAGCACCGAGGAAAATCGATTTGAAAATGTTGCCTGCCATTGTTTCGAGGGTCTTTTCCAGCTTTTCGCCGGCTACCTTTTCGAGGGCGTCGCCCATTACAGTCATACCATAAATAAAGAGAGCGAGACCGCCGCAAAGCTTAACAATTGAGAAAATATCCATTTTTTACTCCATTTTATCTCTTTTACAAATGATTTTTTGCCTATGCGTATATATGTATCATTATACCATCATTTTATTATTTATACAAGATAATCTTTGCTTTTTTCCCGCCCTTTTTCCCTGCTCTGCCATAAAAAAATAAGAGGACCTCCCCGAAGAGAAGACCTCCTATTTTTGTTATATACATGACTTGATACTTTAGACGATTCTTCTGAGGTATTTTTCCTCGTAGCTGTTCATCCACTTGTCGTATTCGCCGCTGTGTACCTTCTTGCTCTGCTTACGGTATTCGTGTACGTCGTAATTTTCTGTATTATCGTTGTACATCATAACGTAGATAGCGATTTTGTTACAGTGGTCTGCGATTTTTTCGTAATTCTGGATGATATCGAGGAATGGCATACCGACGTCGATTGTGCAGAGACCGGCTCTGAGACGGCTGATGTGCTTGCTCTTGAGAGCTTCGCGGATGCCGTCGATGGAATCTTCAAGCGCCGCAATTCTTGCCGCAACAGGAATGTTGCTTTCTGCGAAGGCCTGAGTTGTAAGCTCGACGATTTCTTCAGTTGCTTCTCTGATTACCTTGAGTTCAAACATAGCTTCTTCGGAGAACTTTGTGCCGTTATCCACGATGGACTGATAGCCTTCGAAGATATTTTCTGTATAGTCACCGATTTTTTCAAAGTCGGAAACCGTATGCATGATTTCTTCGTAAAGCTTGTGGCTCTGTGGAGAAAGCGCTTCTTCGTTGATAGCGAGCATATACTTATTGATTCGCGCTTCGCAGTTATCGAGGAAGCTTTCATTTTCGTTGAAGGTTTCTTCGTTTGGCGCGATGCCTTCAACAATAGCCGCGTTTGTAATCATAAGATTACCGAGAGCGATATGGCCCATTGTTGTAAC
>JAFYNW010000049.1 GCA_017547995.1 Clostridia bacterium
GAAATCTGTCCCCCGATGGCGATTGCCGCACCGACCAGCACTGCCGAAATGACGAGGGCGATGAATCGCGTTCTTTTTACCGAAAGACCGAGGGAATGAGCAACGTCGTCGCCCAGCAACATAAGATTGAGCTCTCCTGACATGAGAAGGGCGGCACCGATGCCGATGAAGCCTAAAATTACGCTCCACGACAGTGTATTCGTGCTTATTGCGGAAAGTCCGCCGATGGAAAAGCTGACCTTACCCGCAACAGAATTAGGATAAAACGTGAGTAATGTATCGGAAAAGGCGTTGAAAAGTGAGCTTACTGCAACGCCTGAGAGTACGATGGTAAGACGGGATGCCCCTGTGCGTCTGCCTATTTCATAGACGAGAAGTGTGGCTGTGAGGGCACCGAAAAATGCCATAACCGGCACGGCATAAAAGGTACTTGGCAGAAAAATCATTGCAAGGAGGGCGAAAAAGCCTGCACCTGCATTGACACCGATGACGCTCGGACCTGCGATGGCATTATTGAGCACAGTCTGGAGCATGAGACCTGCGCACGACAAAAAAGCCCCGATTGCAAATGCCGAAACCGAACGAGGCAGTCTGATATGATGGATGATGTTGTATTCTGTGCCGCTTGTCTGACCCAAAAGGCTTTCCAATACAACAAGGGGCGATATTTTAACCGCCCCCATTGCTATGGAAAGTATAAATACAATTATAAGTGTCAGTACAAGAAAAAGCACCGGCTTTGAGTTATTTTGTTTCTCCATAAATTATATCGTAAATATACTGATAAGCTGTGCCCCACTCTTCGTTAGGCTTATAGTGGAACATTTCCTTTGGAAGCTGAACGTATCTGCCGTTTTTGACAGCCGAAAGCTCGCTCCATGCTTTGTTGCTCTCGAGATTTTCCCTGAGGTAAGCAAGCGCCTTTTCGTCATTGCCCATAGTTGTATAGAAAATAAAGTCAGGGTCTGCTTCGATTACCTTTTCAATGCTGATACCGTCGAGAAGAGTATCATAGCGGTCGACGATATTGTCACAGCCCAAATCCTTGAGGATTACGCCTGTGTGGTGGTCGTCCCCCTTGGCCTTTATATTAGTCGTCATGGCGCGCATATAGAGGACTGTTGGTCCTTCTTTATCCTTTGCCATAGCGATAACTTCTTCGGCCTTTTCCTTGACGTTGGAAGCATTCTTGACAAATGCTTCTTCATCCTCTGTCAGCTCTGTCATAATTTCCATTGCATTGAGGTAATCGTCAAAGATTTCCACCTTGAAAAATGCATTTACAATGCCCATATCGTCGAGAGTTTCACTCAGCGCCTTGTGCTGCTCTGTGTCGGCTGCAAGCACGACAAAGTCAGGCTCAAGAGCCACGATAGTCTCAAGATTAGGCTTATGTGTAGTTTCACCCACGATAGTGACGCCTTCCATATCGAGGTCTCTGTCTTCAGGAGCGTCTGCTGTGACACCCGAAAGCTTACCGCCTGCAAGCTCCCACATTTCTGCGAAAGAGCCGGAAAGAACAACGACTTTCTGTGGATTTCTGTCCATGGTGATTTCTCTGCCATGGGCATCTGTGAAGGTATAAGTATTGTTTTCAGCCTCTGTTGCTTCAGTTGATTCTGTCGCAACAGTTGCCTGTGTTGTGCTCTCTGTCAATGCTTCCTTGCCACTGCAGCCAGCGAGACTAAGCACAAAACAGAGGGCGAGGATAAGTGCTGAAAGATTTTTTAGCACTTTGCACCGCCGACAGTTTCGATAGCGAGGATATCTTCCTTTCTATCGAGGATTTCATCGGAGATAAGGATTTCCTGAACCTTTTCCCAACCAATTCTTTCAACTGTGTCGGAGAGACGTTCGCCGGAAAGACCCTGTTCCTTGAAGAAGAGGATTGTCTTTTCGATAACCTTCATTACTTCTTCTTCTGTGAAGAGCTTGTCAAGAGCTGTACCGAGACGGATTCTCTTGCCCCAACGGCCGCCGATGTAAACCTTATGCATAACTGTGCCGCCTTCGATAGCACCAAATGGGCACTTGCCTACGCAAACACCGCAGTTGTTGCAGTCTTCAGGAATAACCATCTTGCCGTTTTCAACCTTTGCAATCTTGAGTGGGCAAGCTTCTACAGGACCGCACTTTGCACAGCCGCGGCACTTTTCAGCATTGAACTGTGGAACCTTAACGCCAACAACGCCGAGGTCGTTGAGTTCTGGCTTTACGCAGTTATTTGGGCAGCCGCCTACGCCGATCTTGAACTTATGAGGAAGAACAACTTCTCTCCAGCCCTTGTAGAATTCTTCGTGAATCTTAGCTGCGAGACCCTGTGTATCGATGTTACCATACTGGCAGATTGTACCCTTACAGGAAACAACAGGACGAACCTTAGCGCCTGTACCACCTGTGGACATACCTTCCTTAGCAACGTGTGCCTTTACAGCTGGGATATCTTCAAACTTGATGCCTGGGATTTCAACTGTGAGACGGGATGTGAAGCTGAGCTTGCCGTTACCGAACTTTTCAGCCACTTCAACGAGGTTAGCCATCTGCTTGGATGTGAGAACGCCGTTTACTGTGATAACGCGAACTGCAAATGTGCCGTCCTTGCTGTTGAGGAAGCCCTGAGACTTAACCATTTTAATCTGCTGAGGAGTGAGATTCATAGTAATTTCTCCTTTACTATTGATTTTTTATATTTTAATTAAAAATATACTTTAGGAATGAATAAACTATTGCAATATCTGTTTTGCGGGAGCAGCAAGCGGCTCCCCTACGATATATCTGCAATGTTATCCGAATTTTTCCGCTTTGTAGCGGAGCTTGCCCTTTTTGCTTGTGCCTGTGATTTCAAGGAAATGGGCCTTGCCCTTGCCGCGTAAGTTGAGCTTGTCCCCTTCGGCAATTTCCTTGTCTGGCTTTTTGCATTCGTATCCGTTGAGGATGAAGCGGCCTGAGTCGATGGCTTCCTTGGAGAGTGTACGGGACATTCCCCAGATTTCGGCTATGACACAGTCGGCACGAAGTGAGCTGATTGAGCCTGTTTTGATTACTCCTTGTGATAAACCTGTATCGATTTCACTATGTGTAATCACATCAACGCTGATTTCCTTGCGTCCTGCCCTTGAAAAATGAGTCAGAATGAACTCTTTGATTTCAGGCAGCACAACGATATCGGCGCCGTTTTCGTTTACAAAGATGTCGCCCACAGTTTCACGGACGATGCCAAGACCCATAAGTGAGCCGAGGTAATCGCGGTGTGTGAGAGTATCCTTGGGGGATTTTGTACATCTTATAAGCACAAGCGCTTCTTCCTTCAGCATATCGACGTCCATATAGTCGGGCGCAAAAATACATATTTTACGCTCGGCCTCGTCGTCGATGCCAAAGAAAGTATAGTCTGTGATTTTAAGCTTCCGCGCCAGATTTTCACACATTGAAAGCTGGGCAGGAGTTAAAAACTTGGTGAACGTCGGGATGTTTTTGGTGCTTCTTGCCTGCTCCTTATCGAGAAAGGAGCGCAATACGGCAACGTCCTCGTCATTCTGCGCTAACGATGCGATAAGGCTTCGCTTATCCATTTGTTACGCGTTCAACATACTCTTCGTATGTGCAGGAATAGTCCTTGATTCTGCCGTCTGCCTGGATGTCAATGATACGGTTTGCAACTGTCTGAACGAATTCATAGTCGTGGGAAACGAAAATTACGTTGCCAGGGAATGCGCAGAGACCCTTATTGACAGCTTCGATGCTTTCGAGGTCGAGGTGGTTTGTAACCTGGTCGAGAAGCAATACGTTGGAGCCGAACATCATCATGCGGGAGAGCATACAACGTACCTTTTCACCACCGGAGAGCACCTGTACGTTCTTGAAAATTTCTTCGCCGGAGAAGAGCATTCTGCCCATAAAGCCACGGAGATATGTTTCAGAAGTATCCTTGGAATACTGACGCATCCAGTCGAGGATGGAAAGTTCGCAGCCTTCAAAGAAGGATGTGTTGTCCTGTGGGAAATAGGAGCGGGATGTGGAAACGCCCCACTTTACTGTACCTTCGTCAGGAGTGATTTCTTCTGCAAGAATCTTCATAAGAGTTGTGTTTGCGATATCATTCTGGGAAACGATAGCAACCTTGTCGTTCTTATTGAGGGAGAAGCTTACGTTGTCAAGCACCTTCACACCGTCAACTGTGTGGGAAACGCCTGAAACTGTGAGAATATCCTTACCAACTTCTCTGTCCTGAGTGAAGCCGACGAATGGATAACGGCGGGAAGATGCAGGGAGTTCTTCCGGTGTGAGCTTTTCGAGCATCTTACGGCGGGAAGTAGCCTGCTTGGACTTGGACTTATTCGCGGAGAATCGTGCGATAAAGTTTTCAAGTTCCTTGATTTTTTCTTCAGCCTTCTTGTTCTGGTTCTTGATGAGATTCTGAATCATCTGGGAGGATTCATACCAGAATTCGTAGTTACCGACGTACATCTTGATCTTGCCGTAGTCGATATCAACGATGTGTGTACATACAGTATTGAGGAAGTGACGGTCATGGGAAACTACGATAACAGTGCCTTCGTATTCCATAAGGAAGTCACAAAGCCATTCTGTTGCAGCGAGGTCAAGACCGTTTGTAGGTTCGTCGAGAAGAAGAACGCCAGGATTGCCGAAGATAGCCTGTGCGAGGAGCACCTTAACCTTTTCCTTTTCGGAAAGAGAGCTCATCATTGTGTAAAGAATATCTTCGGAAAGGCCGAGGCCCTGAATAAGACGGGATGCGTTGCTTTCTGCTTCCCAGCCGTCCTGCTCAGCGAAGATTTCTTCAAGCTCAGCAGCCTTGAAGCCGTCTTCTTCTGTGAAGTCCTCCTTCATATAGAGGGCATCCTTTTCCTTCATTGTGTCATAGAGCAGCTTGTTGCCCATGATAATAGTGTCAAGTACTGTGTATTCCTCAAATGCAAAGTGGTCCTGCTTGAGAACAGACATTCTCACGTTTGGAGCGAGAATGATGTCGCCTCTGAGCGGTTCACGCACACCGCAGAGAATCTTGAGGAACGTGGATTTGCCGGCACCGTTGGCACCGATAACACCATAGCAGTTGCCAGGTGTAAACTTAAGGTTAACGTCCTTAAAGAGAGTCTGCCCATCAAAGCCGTGGGTAAGCTCGGAAACAGTAATCATATATATCCTCCGTAAATTATATTATTTGTAAGCGGATGTGGAATGGCGCTTTTGCGCATAGTATTCCATTATTACTATTATACCACAAATAAACAGACTTTTCCACTATTAAATATCATTTTACCATTTTCACCCATAAATTGCAATTTATATATTTTTATATATCTATAATATGAAATTATAGATATAGCGATATCCATATCGGTCAGACAGTCTCCCGGAAAGGCTGATTTTTATTCATATTTCAGGAGTGATTTGGATATTTTGTGATTTTTATGGCATAAATATATGCCTTTTGAATGATTTTAACAGCTAATCTTAACTTTCGGACACCAATATAAGCAATGCACAAAAAGATATAACCAACTTCATTTATTCGGTCAATGGATTTTCCGCAGGAATTGTGATATAATTTTATCAATATTAAATAAGGCGGGACGTTATAAATACCGTCCCCTACGGATGTAGGGACCGACGTCCCCGGCGGTCCGCAAGTAATTTTTGAAAGGAGTCCATTATGAAGAAGATAGTTACCAATTTATCAGTCTACGTTCTCATCATTGCAGTTGTTTTCTTTGGCTTTGCATTTTTTAACCATGATGAAGGTATATTCACAACGTATAACCTGATGAACGGCCTTGCATACGGCGGACTTCTCGTTTTTGTAATCTTTGGTTTCTTAAGTAAAAACGGCAGTCACGCCATGACGGTTGCCCCTATGCATCTGCCCGCCAACCGTTCACACGGGCTTCCACTCAATTTCAGGAATGTTTTTTCCTTCCTTGTTTTCGAAAGTGCCGCCAAGGACGTGATGGACGCTATGAAAAAGCCTGTCCAGACCAATTCTAAAAAGGATTACAGCACTGCTGAGAAGCAGGACCCACTTGCGGTGAGAATTACTCTCGCACTTATGCCGATAGTTATAGGCGCAGGCTGCTTCATCACAGGCATTATCTGGCTGATGAATATGTAATTTTCGGGAGGGGTTACCCCTCCCCTACAAATTATTTTTGTTTTCTATATCGTAGGGGCGGATTTCCACACCCGCCCACATATAATTTTTGAAAGGAACTTTAATGAAACTTTTATTTAAGCAGAGACTTTTTTCGTGGTTTGACAGCTATGACGTTTACAA
>JAFYNW010000050.1 GCA_017547995.1 Clostridia bacterium
ATATCAGCTGAAATGGATAATTCCTGCACTTGTATGCGCCGCCTGTTTCGGTCTCGGTTATTTTCTTGAAGGCAAGAATATTGTCGATATCTGGCGTTGGATAGTGTCACTTTGGCAATATATATAAAAAGAGGTACAGATGAAAAAAATAAAGCTTTCGGGCGGAATGCTCGTTTTTCTCGGCGCGCTTTTCTGGAGTTTGAATTCCCCTATCGTCAAGTTTCTCACTGTTGACCAGATGCTGACGACAGGTATGCGCGCCCTCATCGCAGGCATCACGCTTTCTCCGTTTATCCGCGTAAAGCAGCTTAAATGGAACTGGTGGATGCTGCTCTATTTGTGCTCGTATACAGCCTTGTGTCTGTGTATCGTAATGTCGCTCAGCCGTACGTCAGCGCCTATCGCAATCGGTATGCAGTACACAGCCATCGTGTGGCTTTTCCTTGTAAACTTTGTAAAATCGAAGAAATTCGACAAAATCGGCTTTATTCCTGTGGCTGTAATCATGCTTGGCGTTGTCATCTTTATGTGCTCGGGCACGGACGCCACAAGCAACGAGGGCAATATGATTGCTCTTATGGAGGGTGTTTTCTTCGCATTTATGACGGTCGGCTCAAAGAAGTCGGCAAACGGAAACCCTGTAGGACTGACAGCTGTTGCAAACCTTTTCACAGGCATTGTAATGTGTATTTTCTTCCCGAAATCCATGCTGACAGCCTTCGATATGAATGGCATCGAGTGGACAATGATGCTCATTCTGGGCGTAATCCAGATTGGCGGCGGCTATGCATTCTATAATATGGGCGTGCAGAAGGTCTCTCCGCAGAAGGCGTCTGTCATCGCTCTGTGGGAAATGATTCTCGGCCCACTTTGGGTGGCGCTTTTCCTCGGCGAATACCCAAGCATGCTGGTGCTCGTCGGCTTTGTAATCGTCATCGCAGGCATATTCTTAGATGCAAAACTGGCAAAAGAATAGGGTTATTTTAAGGGCAGTCGTAAGACTGCTCTTTTGTTTTGCAACATATTTTTCTTGTTTTACTTATCATTTTGCGTTATAATAAGTGGTAGACGAAAACTTTTACCAAAGGAGTACATATATGAACATTATTGAAGTTCTCTCCAAGGAACTTAACATAAAGCCATGGCAGGCTGAGGCTGCCGTAAACCTTATCGACGAAGGCAACACAATTCCGTTTATCGCCCGTTACCGTAAGGAAGCACACGGTCAGCTTGACGACCAGTTACTGCGTAAGCTTGCCGACCGCCTTGAATACCTCCGCAATCTTGAAACAAAGAAGGAGGAAATCTCCCGTCTTATCACAGAGCAGGAAAAGATGACCGATGAATTGGCTGACAAAATCAGCAAGGCGACTACTATTTCTGAGCTCGACGATATCTACCGACCATTCCGTCCAAAGCGTCGTACACGCGCTATCATCGCAAAGGAAAAGGGCCTTGAGCCTCTTGCAAAGGTGATTCTTGAGCAGAAGACAAAGGACTCTCCGGAGTCTCTTGCCGCTGAGTATATCAGCGAAGAAAAGGGTGTAAACACTATCGAAGAAGCGCTTCAGGGCGCAAAGGACATCATCGCTGAAGAAATCAGTGATAATGCCGATTACCGCAAGGACATCAAGCGTCTTTACCACAAGAC
>JAFYNW010000051.1 GCA_017547995.1 Clostridia bacterium
AATTGCAGTCCACGTACAGACGGGAGAGTGTCCGCTGAGAA
This sequence comes from Clostridia bacterium, assembly GCA_017547995.1. Lineage (GTDB taxonomy): Bacteria > Bacillota > Clostridia > Oscillospirales > Butyricicoccaceae > SIG471. The sequence goes on from JAFYNW010000051.1 coordinate 42, forward strand.
TAAAAATCAGCGATAAAATGATAGAAGTCACAACATATCAGAACTCAGACTATGCCGGTTTGTATAAGATTGAACAGGAAATCGACTGGACATATCTGCGCAGTCTTCTCAATTTTGATGCAAAGAAAGAGGAAAACCCGGACCCTCCGCCTGTGCGTCCGACACTCAGTATGTTCTTCGACCCTCCGCTCGAGCCTTATGAAGAGGCGCTTTATGCGCAGGAATGTATAATCAGCATTGACAGAGACGGCGAAAAAGAGGAGTTCGAGCTGAAAATTGAAGGGTGGGGCGGACTCCACGGCATCAAGGTGGATAAAGCCTTTCTTGAGTTCAACTACGAGCCTGAAAGCTTTCATATCGAAATCGAAGGTATGAATGGCGAAGGCAAGGAAACTGTAAATCCATCACAGCTCGGCGAAGGCAACGCCCTTGACCTCAAGCCGTACTACGCACGCTACACAGTCTACGGCATTTTCAAATCCCACCGCAACACAACCTACGAAATGGCATTCTGGTTCGAAATCAACCCAAACGAAAAATAAAATAAAAGCCTCCCACACCGGGAGGCTTTTTAAGTTATTCAGGGTCACGCAATTTGAAAGAGACAGTCTGATACATATCTTCATCGGTGAATTGTTTGTTTTCAGTTGAACGTACATCAAGATATCCTGTTGCATCCTTGCCGTAAAACGATTTTATACGCTTGCTAAAGAAAAGCAACTGCTGACCGGGCTCAAGAGACGGAAGATCAAGATAATATCCATAATCGTCATCCCATCTGAAAGTGATATCCATATATCTTTTCTGGTTGGAATGATTATAAATGTAGAAAACATCAGCATAACCTTCGTTAAAATATTCAGCAGCGTCAAGATAGCCGATGCGGAGGTTTTCATCTTCATAAACAAGCTCATCATTTTTAAGCTCACGTGGTTTAAGAGCCTTTGCAGCTTCTTCACCTTCAGGATATATTGTGAATGGATACGTTTTGTCGCCTTCTTTATAGCTCATATGTCCCGGACATATGAAAAACTCACCGGAATATTCAAGAATCTGTGAATATTCTGTCTTGGCAACATCATCTGCGTAATAGAGAACGTCGACGGCAGAAGTATGCCCGCCCAGCGCGACTGTGCCGTAGTGACTGTCAAGAAGATAGCCGTTTACAGTTTCATTCTCCAGTTTAAGAGCTCTTGTGTCAGAATTGCGGTTGAAAAATATTATTTCCTGGAAACGATAGCCTTCACCGGTATATTTTGAAGAATCACGTGTTACGATAAGAGCTTCTTCGTTGTCGAGAAGGATTGTATCACCTTCGCGGACTTCATAGCCGTTGAGTACAGCATTCTCTTCGCCATAAGGGTAATATGCAAAAACATCGGTGTAAATATTGGCCGAATCATCGAGGAAACGTCCGTCGAGAGACGTTTCAAATATGGTGATGTTATTTGGGTCGATGCCGTAACGATCGAATGTTTCAAGAGGAACGACCATTTCAATCAGGCTTATTTTGCCGGCAGGCAGAGTGCCTGCCCAGTCAGGGTCAATGTCAAAGCCGTTTATATATGTGGACGAAGAGGAAAGGAAAGCATCAGCGCGCCCCTTGTTTTCGCAGGAAAACATAAATGTCATATATCGGCTGTCTGTTTTAGAGCCGAGAGCCTTGATGTTAAGGTTTTTGTCATCAAAAACTTCAACATTTGTTATCTGGTTAAGCTCACCGCTGTCTGTCGAAACAGTACCTGCAATTCCTGCCTGAGTGCTGTCGACTGAAGGCTGATTATCCTTACCCTTAAACCACATCAGTCCTGCGCCTGCAACTGTAACGGCAAGCGCGCCTGCAAGCAGAGGAATGAGAATTTTGTTTTTGCGAGGCTCTTTCGTGTGCACTTCCTGCGGACGTTCGAGGGTAATTTTCGGCGCAGTATTGTCCTTGTGCTGATATTCAATACCCTGCGCATCATATAATTTGCCATAGAATTCATCGTCATTCATGCCGTATTTCATAATGGCCTGATTTCGTCCGATTCTCATGGCAAGAGCAGGAGGCAGCTCAACAGGGTCAAGATAGATAATAAGCTGCTGCTTGTCCAAGTCGCGGGAATAGTTGAGCTCATCCTTGCAGTTGTCGCTTGCAAGATAATTCTCCGACATAAACGCAATAAAGAAACTGCATTCCTTGACGTGACGTGCAATGTTTTCGTCCCATTCACTGCCGGGGGAAATGCCGTCGTCATACCATACTCGGAAGCCGTCCTTCTGCATACGGGCAATTATAGGCCATACACGGTCGGAATCCTTGTGGGAATAGCTTATAAATATATAATTTTTGTCACCTTCATAAGGGATTGGTCTTTCCAAAGTTTACACCTCACTTTTTATCGGCTGAAATCAAGATGAATATTTTTTCTGTAAAGCTCATATTCATTGCCGGTGGTTGAATAATTTTCAGCATCTGTTATTATAAGTTCAAAGTCGGCACTGCTTGTTGTGCCGGCATCCTGATGATGGATATACTGCGTATCAAAAGCCTGTTCGCCAGGCTGAAGATATGCAAGATTCCATCCCGATTCGGCTATGAGTTCATCATTGTGATAATAATTATCAAGAACAAATCTGATAGTTTTGTCCGATTTATTATAGCAATAGAATCGGAAGGCGTAATTGTATTCATTGCGCTCAAACTGGTCGATAATGGCTACAACAACGTCTTCACTTTCGAAAATAATGCGGTCGTCACTATCCAGTACGCGAGGCTCAAATGTAAGTTCACTGTCACCTTCAGGGTAAACCGTAAGACTTTCATGTAGGAGCAAATCATTGGTCTCACTGTCGCGAACGTTACATACAACGTCCAATTGACGCACCTTGTCAAGGTCTGTAACTTGCCACTCATCAAGGAAGAAACGGCTTCGCACCATATTGTATGCACGCAGGTCCTCTGAAAGACAGAAGCCATAATTATAGCCGTTGGTGCTTTCAAAGTTGACAACACCGTTCACCATTCGGTCGGTCTTGTTGTATGAAATAACATCGGCAACCCATCTGTCATTTTCATCGTAGAAATGGTCTGTGATAACGGCCATATAATACTCGTTATCGATAAGCATAATGTCATCGTCATCAGGCACATATTCCATAGGAGGATGATTTTCTTCGCCGTAAGGATAATATGTAAAATAGTGAGAATCAGTGAAACCTTCCATTACGATGCTTGCTTCGATTTTTGTAACATCCAGAGGATTATTTATCTGTCCCACATTATATTCATCGAATGTTTCAGGTCGCCAGCGGATCTGTACATTGGCTTCAGAAGAAGCAGGCACAGTCTGGAACATTTCAGGGAAACATTGTACATCGTTTATGTAGGTGAGATGGAAAGACAGCTGAACATCCTGAGAATTGTCATTTTTCGCCATCATATCGAGAATGAGAGCGCCTTCCTCGTCGAGATACATATCCTGAACGGTAAGTGAAACGTTATTCTTGCTGAATATCATATGCTTGTCCAGCACAGGCGGTGCGTCAGGGTCTGCCGTTGTAATTACTTCAGCAGGAGCAGCGGTTGTCGGTTCATCTGCAGCAGGCTTGAACAAAAACATAGCCACAGCAGCAATGGCGACAAGCGGAAGAATGAAAAGCAGGGGAGAGAGCTTCTTTTTTGCAGGGCGGTCGAGTTTTACACCAGATGTGAAAGAAGAAATGCCTTCGGCATCATAAAGACGCTGATAAAAATCCCCCTTGCCGTTTCTTGTGACACGCTGAACACGACCCAGACGCAGATCCATGCCATCAGGAAGATCAACATCCTCAAGATAAATAAGAAGCTGCTTCTTGTTAAGGTCACGGGAAAAGTTCAGCTCGTCCTTGCAGTTTTCACTGTTTATATAATTTTTTGAGATGAAAGCAATGAAATAATCACATCCGGTCACATGAGCGGCAATATTTTCGTCCCATTCGGTGCCCGGGTCGATTCCTTCGTCATACCATACACGGTATCCGTCAGCCTGCATCTGCTCAATGACAGGCCATACCTTTCGGGAATCCTTGTGTGAGTAGCTTATAAAAATATATGGCTCTTTGCCACGGTAAGGTACAGGTGGATTCAAAATCAATACCTCCGATAAATGTCGTAATACATATATTATATACGCATTTGAGGATAGTTGCAAGAGTGAAAAAAATTTAGGTGTATCAATTAGCAATTCGTTATAAATGAAAATAAAAAAAGAACGCCCATAGGACGTTCTTTTGATTTTTCGTATTTACGATTACTTCTTGCCGAAACGCTTGTTGAAACGATCAACACGACCGCCTGCGTCTACGAGCTTCTGCTTACCTGTGAAGAATGGGTGGCAAGCGCTGCAGATTTCAACCTTGAGGTTCTGCTGTGTGGAACCTGTTTCGATAACGTTACCGCAAGCACACTTAACTGTTGTAACGCTGTAGTTTGGGTGGATACCCTGTTTCATAGTTTTCACCTCGTATAATATTTTTTTGTTAGCACATGGGACATATTCTAACACATCGTCCCGATAAAATCAATAGTTTTTTTCAAAATTTCTGAAAAATATTTTTACACACGAAAAAAACATGAAAAAAACACAAAATTACTCTTGCATTTTTTTCAATTACCTATTATAATTTATACGTTGTCTGCATTTTTGTCAATAGTAATTTTGAATAAGGCTATTACGTTTTATAATATCCCGCAGACATCGTCATAAAAAATCAAGGACGGAGTTCAAATGAAGAACAGAAAACAATCCAATCGTAATAAAAATATTGCGATTTCCGTAGTATGTGCGCTTCTTATTCTTGCACTCATCTATGGTATTGCATATTCCACAGGCTTTGTACAGAAGAGCCTCACTGCTGTAAAAATCGGTGACTACAAGGTAAACGCTCTCGAATACCGTTATTATTATACAGATGCAAAGACTGCTCTTATCAATGAATACGGTACAGAAATGGCTGCAAACGGTGTTAACTTCAATATGCCGCTTGAAGACCAGTTCTATGCGGAAGGCATTTCCTGGGCTGAATACATTCACAACCAGGCAATTGCTGAGCTCACAGAAATCTACGGCATGTACGGCGCAGCTGAAGAAGCAGGCCACGTAATGAGCGAAGAAATGAAGGCTTCCGTAGAAAGCTATATTGATGCTCTCACAGGCTCTGCCACATCCCAGAATATCAGCGCTGACAAGTATCTCAACCAGACTTATGGTAAGAACATCGGTCTCGATGAAATCCGTGAGTTCGTAACAAGAAGATACTATGCAGTTGACTATATCAACAAGGTTCAGGCTGAATTCAAGCCAACAGTTGAAGATCTCAAGGCATACTACGAAGCAAATCCAAACAAGCTCGACGTTGTAAGCTACAACTACTACCACGTAAACTACGAAGTAGCTGAAGGCAACGACGTTATCACAAATCAGAACAAAGAAGCAGCAAAGCTTATCGCAGACGATATCTATGCAAGAGCAACAGATGCTGAATCCTTCGCTGAAGCTGTTTACGAACACGCTTCCGAAGAAATGAAGGCATACTATGAAGACCATTCCGTTACACACGTTGAAGCAGGCATCATCCGTGAAGACGCAGGTGTTATCGCTGAATGGTATGCAGACCCTGCTCGTAAGCCTGGCGACAAGGCAATCATCGAAGGTACAAACAAGTTCACAGTAATCCTCTTCCACAAGAGATATCTCGAAGAGTATAACTCCATTGACGTTCGTCACCTTCTCATCAAGCCTGAGGCTGCAGAAGATGAAACAGACGTTGATCAGGTTCTCGCTGTTCATCAGGCAGCTGTTGACAAAATCGAAGCTATTTATGAAACTTTCCTTGCAGGTGATATGTCTGAAGAATCCTTCACAGCACTTGTAATGGAGCATTCCGAAGATAACGCTGACGAAGGCGGCCTTTACACAGAAGTATGTAAGAACCAGATGGTTGACGAATTCGAAGACTGGTGCTTCGAAGAAGGCAGAAAGCCTGGCGACCATGGTCTCATCAAGTCTGAATACGGCTACCACATGATGTACTTCGTTGGTGAAAACCGTCCTGCATGGCAGGTAAACGCTGAATCCAAGATGTCTACAGAACAGTTCGATGCATTCTTTGCAGAAAAGACAGAAGGTCAGGAAATCAAGACAAACCTGTTCGCAATGAACATGGCTTACTAATTTGCTTAATATTTTAAGTTAGCATAAAATGAAAGGGCGAGGGCTGAAAAATTGCTCTCGTTTTTCATTTGTCCAAAAATATTTTTGACAAAAATCGGTTGACTTTTCGGTGCCGGTTTGTTATAATAAAAAGGCTGATTAGCAAAAGGGAACAGAGTGTTTACTCCCCTCTCGGTGAAAGTGTCACACCGTGTAAAAATCAAAGACACCATATATGCGGATGTGGCGGAATGGTAGACGCGTTGGCTTCAGGTGCCAATGGTGGCAACATCGTGTGGGTTCGAGTCCCTTCATCCGCACCAGAAAGACGTTTTTCTTAACGGAAAGACGTCTTTTTTATTATCATTTTCAGGATATATCATTCGATAAAAGCAGAAAAACTGTGGCAAAAAATGAACAGTTCAGATAAAATTGCAGATTTGGGAGAATATAAATAAGTTTTATTATATAATGTTATAATGCTTGAAATTTTATTATAAATGTTGTATAATAGTTATTGGTATTTTCAATAAAATCAAAGAAGAGGTATAGCTTTTTCAAATGAAAGAATTGGCATTATTGGTTTGGTTTATGCAGTTGGGTTTGTCGGTGGCAGCCCCTATTGCCGTATACGTTCTGATTGCATTATGGCTGCAGAGCCGCTTTCAACTGGGAAGCTGGGTGGTTCTTGCGGCGGTTTTGTTGGGCGTGGTCAGTGCGATAGACGGCCTGCGTACGTCTTTGCGTGCTCTGGAAAAATTAAGCAGGAAAGACAAGGATGAGGAAAAGATAATTCCGGTGTCCTTCAACGACCACGAATAATCTATGGAGGTAAGAAATGAATACACGACAGTTTGTATTGCGTGAAACGGCAATGCTGGCAATCGGCGAAGCAATATGCACGGCTGTTATGATTGGCATATTTGCAGTAGGCGGTTATTATAGCACAAGCGTGCTGTTGGGCGGTATAGTTGGCTGTATCATGGCAGTTGCCAATTTCTTCTTTATGGCGGTGGCTTCCGAGTCTGCCGCAGACAGAGCGCTCAGCGGTGATATCAAGGGCGGCAAGGCTGCAATCAAGGCATCCTTCGGTATGAGAATGCTTGGTATGGCAGTGGTGCTCATTCTCTTCGCAAAGAGCGGTATCTGCAATCCGATTGCAATGGTAGTGCCTCTGGCACTTGCAAATATCATTATCACAGTTATAGAATTTTTCAGAAAGTCTGGTGAAACAAAGTAATGAGCATAAACGTTACAGGCGCATACGTCTATTATGTAATTCCGGTGCTTGGCGGTATTCCGATAACACAGACAGCGGTTTCCTCCTTCATCGTAATGATTCTCCTTTGCACAGCATTCGTCCTTCTGGGCAGAAATCTTGAAAAACGTCCGGGCAAGATGCAGGTGCTTGTGGAAAAAGGCGTTTCAATGATTACGAATCTTACAGCATCCGCAATGGGTAAGCATAACGTCCACTGGACACCATTCATGGGCTGTCTTTTCCTTTCCAGTATCTGCGGAAGCTACATCGGTCTCACAGGCTTTCTCCGCTCATCCACAGCAGACGTAAACTGCACAGGCACATGGGCGCTTATGGTATCCTTTATTATATGGGCAAATAACATCAAGCATAACGGCATCGGCAACTTCCTCAAGAATTATATCAACCCTATGAATATAATTTCCGACCTTGCCCAGCCGCTTTCCATGGCATTCCGTCATTTCAGTAACGTGTCTGTCGGCGGTATCATTTCATCCATTATCTATGCCGCTCTCACACTTTTGTCCACAGTAATCATCGGTGTCGTCTCTTCAGCAGGCTGGCTCATGGCGGTAGCCCTCATCGTTGCAGGCGCGCTTATGTATCTCCTCTGGGCAAAGAAAACAGGCAAGATTATGCATAAGATTCTTGCTTTCATCACTCTCGCGATAGGCCTTTTCGGTCTCCTCGAGGTGACAGGCATCATCGCAGGCGTTCCTATTTTCACTTACGGTATCCCTGCAGTGCTTTCGGTATACTTTGACTTCTTCTCCGGCTTCATTCAGGCGCTGGTATTTACACTTCTTTCTATGGTTTATATCGGCATCTCCCTTCCTGAACCTGAAAAGGCAGAAGAAAATTAAAATTGTCAGCAAATACACTTAAAATAAAATTAAAAATATTAAAACGTTAGGAGGATATTCGTATGAATATTGGTGAAGGTTTGGCCATTCTTGGCAAAGCACTCGGTGCAGGCTTATGTATGGGCGTGGGTGCTATCGGCCCTGCACTCGGTGAAGGTAATGCTGTAAGTCATGCTCTTGAAGGTATGGCTCGTCAGCCTGAGGCTGCAGATAATCTGCGTGTTAACATGATCCTTGGTTGTGCTATCACAGAATCCACAGGTATCTACGCGCTCGTTACAGCTATTTTGATTTTGTTCACATTGTAATTTCACTTTTTTCTAATTTAAGTCGAAAGGAGTGAAGTGCGTGGGTTATTATTTGGATTTTATCGGTGTTGACCTCTGGACTGCACTTTTCGTTTTGCTGAATACGCTTACAGTCATCTGCGTGGGCACGAAGTTTCTCTTCAAGCCTGTAATGAAGATGATTGAAGCACGTCAGACAGAAATTGATGATATGTATGCCAATGCAGACGCTGCTGAAAAGAGCGCAAAGGCATTGGAAAATGAGTACAATGAAAAACTCGCTGCTGCGAAGGATACGTCTGAACGCATTATCAAGGACGCTGTAGCACGCGGACAGAGCCGTGAGGAAGAAATCATCCGTCAGGCAAACCGTGAAGCTGCAGCTATTATGGACAAGGCAAATGCAGATATCGCCATCGAAAAGAAAAAGGCTATCAATGAAGCCAAGGACGAAATCTCCGGCCTTGCTATGGAAATCGCAGGCAAGGTTGTAGGCCGTGCCTTGACGGCTGACGACCATGCACAGCTTGTTGAAAGCTTTATCGACGAGTTGGGTGGCGAAATATGAGTCAGATAGGAATGACGTACGCCGAAGCTCTTTATTCTCTTGCAAAAGAGGAGAAGTGCGAAAAGGCGGTTATGGAGCAGATGAAGACTCTCGATGAGATTTTTGCTCAGGAAAGCGACTTTATCCGTCTGCTTTCCGCACCAAACGTTGAAAAAGAGACTCGCTGCGCCATTTTGGATGACAGCTTCCGCGGAAAAGTCCATCCTTATCTTCTGAACTTTATGAAGATTCTCACAGAAAAGGGATACGTCCGCTATTTTCACGATTGCTGTCAGGCCTATCGTGAGCAGTATAATGAAGAAATGGGTATTCTGCCGGTTTGCGCTGTTACGGCGATTGAGCTGACAGAAGACCAGACAGCAAAGCTTAAAGCCAAGCTGGAGAAAATCACAGGCAAGACCGTTGAGCTTACAAACAGGACAGATCCGTCCTGTCTTGGCGGTGTGCGGCTGGATTATGAAGGCAAGCGCGTGGACGGTACAGTCAAGAACCGTCTTGACGACATCCGCAGCCTGCTGAAAAATACCGTACTCTGATTTAAGAAGGCAGGAAAAGTATGGAATTAAGACCTGAAGAAATAACAAAAATTATCCGTAGTCAGATCAAGAACTACGAAGCTAAGCTGGAACAGAGCGAAACGGGCATTGTTATCCTTGTTGGTGACGGCATCGCAAGAGTTTCCGGTTTGGATAAATGTATGGCTGGTGAGCTTATTGAATTTGCAAACGGCTCGTTCGGCCTGGCTCAGAACCTGGAAGAAGACACAGTTTCTGTCGTTATCCTCGGTACAGATGCAGGTATCAGGGAAGGCGATACAGTAAAGCGTACAGGCAAGGTTGTTTCCGTGCCTGTGGGCAAGGGTCTCATCGGCCGTGTTGTCAACGCTCTGGGTGAGCCAATCGACGGAAAGGGCACAATCGAAGCGGAAACATTCCGCCCTATCGAAATGCCTGCTCCCGGTATTATTGAAAGAAAGCACGTAAGCCGTCCTCTCCAGACAGGTATCAAGGCTATCGACGCTATGATTCCTATCGGACGCGGCCAGCGTGAGCTTATTATCGGTGACCGACAGACAGGTAAGACTACTATTGCCACTGACACAATTATCAATCAGAAGGGCAAGGACGTAATCTGCGTTTACGTTGCTATCGGTCAGAAGCGCTCTACAGTTGCTCAGATTGTAAACAACCTGACACTTGCAGGCGCTATGGATTATACAATCGTCGTTTCCGCTACAGCTTCTGAGCTTGCGCCAATGCAGTACATTGCGCCATATACAGGCTGTACAATCGGCGAACATTTTATGCATCAGGGTAAGGACGTATTGGTAATTTACGACGACCTCAGTAAGCACGCTGTGGCATATCGTACAATTTCCCTCCTCATCCGCCGTCCACCGGGACGTGAAGCATATCCTGGTGACGTTTTCTATCTCCATTCACGTCTTCTCGAACGTGCAGCTCAGCTTTCCGATGAGCTCGGCGGCGGCAG
>JAFYNW010000052.1 GCA_017547995.1 Clostridia bacterium
CATCGTTGTGGGTGCAAAGGCGCCTATCGTCCTCGTTTCCCGCTCGGATAACGCCGAAGCAAAAATGCTCTCCATCGCACTTGCAGCGATGATGTAAAGAGAAATGAATTGACTTCGTCATAAATTGCCTTCGGCATGAATTGATACTTCGTATCATGAATTTAATTGCTTTGCAATTCGTTAAGGAGTGACTTCGTCACATTTGATAAATATTATTTAATGCGTCGCAGACACCGCAATGTACCGAAGGTACAATTCATGCACGTATTGTGCAATTCATGGCTTTGCCAATTCACGTCTGAAAGACAATTCATTTAACAACCCAGTAAGAGCATATCATACAAGTCAATCAACCCTTGAAAGAAAGGATTAACGCTTATGAAAAAACTCATGACAGGCAACGAAGCTATCGCAAGAGGTGCTTTTGAAGCCGGTGTCCGCTTTGGTTCTGCCTATCCAGGCACACCATCCACAGAAATCTTTGAAAATCTTCCTGAGTACAAGGAAATCTACAGCCAGTGGTCCCCTAACGAAAAGGTGGCCTACGAAACAGCATACGGCGCGGCTATCGCAGGCTTGCGCTCCATCTCCGCAATGAAGCACGTCGGCGTAAACGTAGCGGCTGACCCTATGTTCACGTCCGCATACCTCGGCATCAACGCAGGTATGGTGCTCGTTACAGCAGACGACCCTGACCTCCATTCCTCCCAGAATGAACAGGACAACCGTCTTTATGCAAAGCACGCTAAGCTCTGCCTCATCGAGCCAAGTGACTCTCAGGAATGTAAGGACTTCCTCAAGGAAGCTTATGATATCTCTGAAAAGTTCGATATTCCTGTGCTTTACCGCGTGACAACACGTATCTGCCATTCCAAGAGCCTTGTTGACCTCTATGACAGAGAAGAAGTCGAGCCAAAGCACTATGAACGCTCTCCAAAGTTCTCCGCAACTCCTGCAAGAGCAAAGGTGCATCATATGCGTCTTGAAAACCGTCTCAAGGAGCTTGAAGAATATGCAAATACTTCTGCTCTCAACAAGATGGAAATCAAGGGCGACGTCGGTGTTATCACAGCTTCCGCTTCGTATAACTATGCAAAGGAAATCTTCCCTGAAGATACATCCTTCCTCAAGCTCGGTATCACTCATCCGCTGCCAAAGAAGCTTATCAAGGACTTCGCTGCAAAGATGAGCAAGATTTACGTCATCGAAGAGCTCGAGCCATTCATGGAAGAACAGATTCGTGCCATGGGCATCGAGGTTATCGGCAAGGACGTAATCCCTAATACGTACGAGCTCAACCCTGAAATCCTCCGCAACTGCCTCTTCGGTGAAAAGTCCGAAGTCAAGACTACTGAAGTTCAGGCTACAGGACGTCCTCCTGTGCTTTGCGCAGGCTGTCCTCACAGAGGCTTCTTCTATACACTTTCCAAGCGTAAGGATATCGTTATCGCAAGTGACATCGGCTGCTATACTCTCGGCGGCGGCGACACTTGTATCTGCATGGGCGCAGGCTTCTCTGCCGGTGCTGGTATGGCGAAGGCTCTCGAGCTCAAGGGCGATAACCGCAAGGTCTACGGCGTAGTGGGCGACTCTACTTTCTTCCACAGCGGTATCACAGGCGCTCTCGAAATCGTATACAACAACGCAAATATGATTCCTTGCGTTCTCGATAACGGCATCACAGCTATGACAGGCCATCAGGATAACCCTGGTACAGGCTACGCACTCTCCGGCTCCTTTGCTCCAAAGGCAAAGATTGAAGACGTGCTCTCTGCTCTCGGCTATGAAAATATCATCATCGTTGACCCTAATGACTTGGACGCAATGCAGAAGGCTTGCGACGAAGCAGAAAACTGCGGCAAGCGCTCGGCTATCATCACACGCCGTCCATGTCTCCTTCTCAAGAGAGAAAATCACACAAAGGCCAAGTTCAATATCAACTCCGAAAAGTGCAGAAAGTGTAAGCTTTGCTTAAAGGTAAGCTGCCCTGCTATCAGCACAGTCGACGGTCAGCCTGTCATCGACAAGGCACAGTGTGCAGGCTGCTCACTCTGCGCTCAGGTTTGTCCATTTGACGCTATCGAACAGGAGGGTTAATCAATGAGTAACGTTAAAACTATTCTTCTTGTCGGCGTAGGCGGACAAGGTACAATTCTCGTAAGTAAGATTCTCACACACGGCCTTCTCAAGGCAGGCTTTGACGTAAAGATGAGTGAAGTTCACGGTATGGCACAGCGCGGCGGCTCTGTTTCCACACAGGTACGCTTCGGTGATAAGGTTTGGTCCCCTATCATCGGCGAAGGCGGCGCTGATATCCTCATCTCCTTTGAAAAGATGGAAGCTGTCCGCTGGGCAAACTTCCTCAAGCCTGATGCAAAGGTCATCATCGCGGATACTGCTATCCCTTCCCTCCCTATCGCAACAGGTGTGGAAAAGTATCCTGAAGGCACACTCGAAGCTATGCAGAAGCTTTTCGACGTGACTGTCGTCGATGCTGACAAGATTGCACGCGAAAAGGGCAACCCAAGAGGCGCTAACGTGGCTCTCCTTGCTGAAGCTATCAAGGTATGTAACTTTGACTTTGTAGACTGGAAGGAAGTCCTCACAGAAGTCCTCCCTGCAAAGATTCTGGACGCTAACCTGAAGCTGTTGTAATTTTTAGCCTTCTCCGGTGGGAGAAGGGGGACCGCCTTGTGGCGGTGGATGAGGCGTAACCATTCTCTGCATAGAAGATAAGGTTTCCACGCCCGCAATACAATACAAAACCAAAGCCACCCAAATGGGTGGCTTTTTGCTTGCTAACAATATCAGATTGTGCTATACTGAAATAAAAAGGGCGGTGATTTTATGCGCGACATAGGTGCGGAAATACTCGAAGCTATGCACGAGGATGAAAATTACGGCAGAAAGCTATGGGGTATGCGCCATGGAAAGGGCTTCAGCCTTAGTATTTGCATTATA
>JAFYNW010000053.1 GCA_017547995.1 Clostridia bacterium
GTCCGCGTGCCTATTTAATCCTCTTAGGGTCCCCGTTGAACCTGTTCAATGGGGTAAATACACAAAATGAGCCGCCGGGGGCCGCCTTATGTCAATAAGGCTCTCTAATCAGGCTTACCTTACAGAAAATCTTATCCGCTATGCGCTCGACAGGCTTCCCCTTTATTTTTTCGGACCGCCGAGGGCGTCGGTCCCTACACAGATTGTGCAAGCCGAATGAGATTCTTCGTTACACTCAGAATGACATATAGCAGGAAGAGTGGCTTTTTATTATGCGGACGAGCAATGCTTGCCCCTACAATTTTCGTAGGGTACGGCATTTATGACGTACCGCCTTAATAAATGTGATTTATCACACCACAACGTTGCCGGAGGCAACACTTCATAGCCGAAGGCTGCTTCACTTCTTCATTTGCAGAGCAAACTTCACTTTGCCAAAGGCAAACAAAAAAGCCACTCGGATGAGTGGCTTTTTATTTGCATTAAAACACGCCTGTTGTGCGTTTTTCTTCCTTGAGCATCATCATGAAATAGATTCCGCAGAGGATAATCTGCACAACTGTCGAGCAAGGGGTTGCAAGACCGACCTTGAACACCGACACAGGCTCAATCATACTCATAAGATAATGCTCAAGTTTGATAAAGAAGTAAAAATTTAATTTGCATAGATTGCCATTTCTACTATTCCGTAAATATATTGAGAAAAACTTATTGATACTCTACGATGCGTAGGTTGTTTACTGACGGAAAAAATGTTATCTTAGAATATGCAAAGGAGAGATGTTTGGAATGAATAATTATATTACCGGTGCTGCAATCAGGGCACTGCGGGAAAAAAATCGCCTGACACAGCAGCAGCTGGCTGAGAAATTGTGTGTTAGCGACAAGGCTATCTCAAAATGGGAAACAGGAAAAGGCTTTCCTGATATTTCATTGATTGAGCCTTTAGCTAATGTGTTACAGGTATCTATACCAGAACTGTTGTCTGGAGAACAAATCATCAATACCAATCGCTCAGCAAATATTTTGAAATCCAATCTTTATGTCTGTCCTATTTGTGGAAATATTTTTCACTCTACTGGATCAGCCATGATTTCATGTTGCGGCGTTACACTGCCAGCTTTAGAGGCAGAGCAGGCCGACGAGGAACATCAAATAAAATGCGAAAAAATCGAAGATGAATTTTTCATATCAATGCAGCACCCGATGACCAAAGAACATTATATTTCGTTTGTGGCGTACTGCACCGGAGAAAGATTTGAGTCTGTAAAGCTCTACCCGGAAAGCAGTATTGAAGTGCGCTTTTTCAGCCGAGGTCAGGGAACGCTGTATTGGTATTGTAATCATCATGGACTGTTTAAGAAACGAATTTAGGAGGAAACGATGAAGGTAACTGTATTTAACGGAAGTCCCGCCGGGTGCAATAGTGCAACCAATGTTATTGCCAGCGCCTTTTTGAAAGGAGCAATGTCAGCAGGAGCAGAAACGGAAAATATATTTTTAAGCGACTACCATATTACCCAATGTCAGGGGTGCTTTGCCTGCTGGTTTAAGACACCCGGAAAGTGTGTTATGCAGGACGATATGGCACCACTGTTGCAAAAATATAATGAATCAGACATTGTGTGTTTCGCCACCCCGGTATACACATGGAATATGACCGCACTGCTGAAAAATTTTGTAGACCGTCTAGCACCCTTGAAATCTCCCAAGATTAAGGCGGAGAATGGAAATTTTGATTTGCATGACACCAAATCAAAAACTCAAAAATTTGTAATAATTTCAAATTGTGGCTTTCCTGGCGAAAACAATTTTGACGTGCTTCGTGCAGCGGTTGCATGTTGCAATCCTTCTCTTGAAATCTACCGTAATTGCGGCAAACTATTAAAAAGCAAAAAACCGGAAATTGCCGAAACTGTTGCTCGATGGTTGAATGTAGTAGAACAAGCAGGAAAGGAAATGACGACACAAGGAAAAATTTCAGAGATTACAGCAAAAGATTTGAATATGCCTCTCATGTCCATTCCAGATTATGTAGCTTATATTCAAATGGGATAATAGCATTGATAAAAACAGGTGCATATAGCAAAGCCAGCCGAGCCAGTCAACGGCAAGTAAATGGACTGCACCCACCGTTGACAGCCCCGCCTGTCCTTTCTGGTGGGTATCAAGGGGCGACAGCAGAAAATGCTGCCGCCCTTGACCATAAGAAGTTCTATATGGTCGATCCAAAAATGTTGTAAAATATAACAAAAAAGCCACTCAATCGAGTGGCTTTTGATTTACTTAAAACACGCCGGTTGTGCGTTTTTCTTCCCTGAGCATCATCATAAAATAGATGCCGCAGAGGATAATCTGCACCACTGTCGAGCAAGGTGTTGCCAAGCCTACATTGAATACCGACACAGGCTCAAGCTTACTCATAAGATAGGACACAGGAATTCGCACGGCAAAGGCACCGATGATACCCTGAATCATAACAAACTTTGTCTTGCCGCAGCCGTTGAAATAGCCCGTTGCGCAGAAAAGGAAGCAGACGAAGAGGCAGTCGATTGCGTAGGACTTGAGATATTCAGCCGAATATGCGATGACCTCGGCTTCGCCCGAGAAGATTGCCGAAAGGATATCGCCGTGGAAGAATGCCGCATAGAACATTGCAACCCCCACCGCAAAGGAAGTCGCAACGGCATAAAGCAGAGCCTTTCGCGCTCTGTCAGGGCGCTTTGCGCCGATATTCTGTGCAACGAATGCCGACATGGACTGACCGAAGGCAGATGGCACAAGCATAATGAAGCCGCAAAGCTTCTGCGCGATGCCCACGCCTGCCGAAATCGTAACGCCGAGGCCGTTTACGATGGCTGTGATAGCGAGGAATGAAACCGAAACAAGCACGTCCTGGAATGCGATAGGCAGACCGATGGAGGTCACTTTTTTGATGATATTCTTATGGAAACCGATGTCCTTCATGGAAAAATCGAAAGGAAGGCCCTGATTTTTGATGAGGAAGAAGGAAATCACAACGCTGATGGCCTGAGAAAGCAC
>JAFYNW010000054.1 GCA_017547995.1 Clostridia bacterium
CTTCATTATTCCGTAGATATCTTTACATTTCACCTGCACAGTTTCAATATATCTGCCAAGTTCCCACTCCATTTTGCGGTATAATTCTTCCTGTCCCATTTTTTACTCCTTTCTGTGCTTTAGCAAGCAGGCGTGAAAAATCACGCCTGCTTATATGTTGGTTTAGTCAAGTTCAAACTTTACAACCTTTTTGAAATTCGGGCAGAAAATCTTATTGGAGATTACGTCCTCAAGATTTTCCTTCGGACATTCCTCGCTTCGCTGACCGTTGTTATAAAGCTTGCAGATTTCGCACTGACTTTCAACAATGGTCATTTCGCCTTCTTTATACACAAACTTTTCCATACTATCCCCTGCCTCTCATCTGTACACGGATGATTCGTCTGTTATGTTCATCGCGCACTACGCTTTTTATAATCATAACCTGGTCTTTATCAAAAAGCACTTCGCTTTCATAATGACCTGCGGCACTCACGTTGCCTACGTAAGCACCTGCTGCGCCCTTCGGCACTTCGATTTCAAGAAGAATATCTCCTGAAAATGCCGAAGTTCTGTCAAGGCTTGTACTCATAAAGCCATCTTCTGAGATTGTGCGTCCCACCAGCATTGAATCAGGAAGAAAACGACATGCTCCCAGTGCTTTATCGGAAGCACCTCTGTAAACCACACAATCCTCAGGTATGCTTGCACGCTCAAGAGCCTTATGTATATTACGGGCGTGTTCAAGATTGCCCGGAGCAAACTCTCTTGTTATGCCGCGAAGAACGTTGTTTATGTTTTCATAAACCTTTTCGCCCTTGCTGTTGCATTCCTTTTCCGTCGTATATTCATATACAGAGTTTCTTTCTGTCTGTGAAAGACTGCCCGACCATTCCTTGCCATAGCTGCGTACCGATTGTTCTGCGGACACTGCTCCGCCTACATTTGTGCCGGAGGAAGCGCCGGAAGGTGCTCCTGACGGGCCCGATGCACCGCCTGATGCACCCGATGAGCCTCCCGATGCTCCGCTTGCTCCTGCCGCAATGCCTGCTACGGCACCACCGGCTGCGGCGGAGCCACCTATTTTCCCACTCCGTCTAACTTGTTATCGTCAACGATATCCTGATATACGTCAGCGATATCTTCAAGTGCATCAGAAATGCCGTTGATAGGCTCTGTTGCATCCTTGATTTCCTTATCAATAGCCTGAATTACAGACTCAAGGCTTTTAACGTGCGGGCCAAGAGTATTAGGATTGTCATCAACAACCGTCTGGAGAGCACTTGTGAGCTCTGTAATTTTTTCACCGGCTGACACGATGGCCGCCGACATTGTCTTTATAGCGAGGATGCCTTCATCACTTGCTGCATATTTTGCCATAATCTGCTCCTCCTTTACTGATTAGCCGCCGCTTCGGCTCTTCTTCTTGCTTCTCTTGCCTTTTCAAGCTGTTCCTGAAGAGCCTTGATGACTTCTTCTATCGTAGGATACTGAGCCTTGATATTTTTAATATGAGTTCCCAAAGCTTCTGCGCTTGGCTTTATATTTTCGTCATCTGTATTGTCAATACAGTCCTCCGCCGCCTTTTCGATGACGTCGCACTGTGTTGTGACCTGCTTCATAAAGTTATTGAGAGCATTTATCATGTTCTCATAAGCTTCTTCATCAATCCATGTCATACTCACGTTGGTTTTCCCCCTTGTATGTTATTTTATGTGGATTACACTTGCCACCTGCCTCCGCAAAGGGAGGCAAGGTGGCTTTATTTTATGCTTCAAATGGGCTTACTGCCTTGCCGTTTTCATCTGTATACCAGCCGTCCCAGCCTGTATCCTTATGGAGATAAGGACGGAAGGAATAGCTGTCCAGCTTGTCGTCATACTGGCAGATTCTTTCAGGCAACGTGCTTGCAATCTTCGTGCCGAAAACAGCACGTGAATCGTCTGCCGACATTGTAAAGCCGAGACGATAACGGAAGTAATCGTTTTTAAGGCCTGTCGTCTTGATGTCTTCGACAGAGTTGAGGTGCATCATAAAGTGATAACCGAGACGGCTGCCCTGCATCATAATATACGTAAGGTCTGCCGATGCATCGTAAGCACCTGTGTCCTTCTTTTCCTGCTTTGGTGCTTCTTCAGTCTTTGCAGGCTGTGCCGCCGCTGCAGGCTGAGGATTATCAATGCCCATTTCCTTCTTGAGCTTTGCACGCTCTTCTTTGAAGATGACCTCCATCTGCTCTTCGGAAACACCTTCTGCCTTGAGCTTTTTCTTGAGCTCACGCTTGAGCTTGCCCCACGCCATTGTATACTGATGTTCCTTTTCCTGAGCATCAGTTGTGACGAGAGC